>CAZKHH010000097.1:0-6765 GCA_964552485.1 uncultured Dehalococcoidales bacterium
GGATGCCACATGTGGCATCCCTGCAATACCGCTACCACTCTCGCGGGCACGTGCAACGGGAACTGACCTGCGGTTGGCTTTACACCGCCCTGCCTCACCACCTACGGCATATTTCAATATGCCACTACAGTGACCGACCGTGGGTGGGCGTGTGGTTGTGTGGTTCCGGCGTAGGGGCAGGCTCCCATGCCTGCCCGCCGCCTTGTCTGGAATCAGGGGTGCTGGGTCAACATCACCTTGTATGGCCCACTGCCCTACGGATGCCACATGTGGCATCCCTACAAGAGCGCTACCACTCTCGCGGGCACGTGCAACGGGAACTGACCTGCGGTCGGCTTTACACCGCCCTGCCTCACCACCTACGGCATATTTCCATATGCCACTACAGTGACCGACCGTGGGTGGGCGTGTGGTGTGTGGTCCGGATGTAGGGGCAGGCTCCCATGCCTGCCCGCCGTCACGCCTTTAGCCGGCCGTGGGGCAATAAACCAGCCGTGTCGAGGATGACCCTACGGATGCCACATGTGAAATCGTTGCGATATACCCTGCGCCCGGATAACAATAACCCGGAACCCGCAAACAGGGAACCCGCAAACCCGCAACTCGCGAACCCAGCGCGCGCTGGAGAGCGCGCTACTTGTACAGCACCATCGAAAACGCCGTCTGGTAGTCATCGAAAGACATACTGGTAATAACGGTCTGTGAGAAATTGCCCGTCCCTCTGAGCTGCCGTGCATACTGGAAGACAGCGCTCTCCGTGGCCGCACGACCGGACACATTCACCACGTCGCCGCCATGACTGATGCTGCCCACATGTACTCCGGCAGGCGTGGAGTGTATCTTCCCGAGGTCATCGTTTATCGCGGCCTTGCGGGTCTCGTAGCCGCGCAGTTGTGAATCCAGCGCCTGGGCGACCGATTCCGCCTCTTCGGCCTCGACGGCAAGCGTGGCATGCTCCTCTTCCAGTGTGGCCCTCCGTTCGGTGATGCCCGAGCCGAGACTTGCCGCTAGCTCGCTTTTTGCCGCCGCCTGTTCGCGAAGCGCTTCCGTGCGGGCATTGGTGAGGTAGAGCACATAGCCTGCAGCCACCACCGCCCCGATGCCGATGACGAGCGCGGGGATATAGAGCAGGTCCGCAAGAGGGGTACGTTTCGGCTTGTACCGTTCTGGCAGGGCATTGAAATCGATATGCAGATACAGCCGTGCGTCTCTGCCTGCTGTCTCTTTGAGCGCGAGACCTACCAGTACGGCCTGGCCGGAGCCGGACAACCCTTCGGTATCCTCGAGAGGGGATGGAAGGGCATCGACACGGCGTTCCACCATGCCCAGCATCTCTTTCCACAACTCCGGACGGTCTGTGAGCTGTCCTGCGACGAAGATGGGCATGTCGTCGCGCAGTGGTGCGTCGGGATGGCCCGAGTTGTAAAACGTGACCGCCCTCTGCAGTTCCTGGCGCACGGCCGGCAGCCGGTCCTCGGGATTCTCAGATGGCGGCAGAGGGACCGAACGGACGACCTCGGGCATTGCGCCCATCTTGACGACGATGTCGAGGCTCGCAGGCTGCAGGTCCACGATGAGGCCGTGTGGCTCAGGGGTGGCCCTCGCGATGGCGAGCGGTGCGATATCCATCATGTAGGGGTTGAGGCCGGCGCGCTTCAGAGTGCGGAAGAGTGCGTCCACGGTGCTGCGTGCAGCGGCGGCCGTATAGACGAGGGTCTCACCGGGTTTGCCCGGGATTTTCTGCCACGAAATGTAGAGTTGGTCGAGCGGCACTCCAAACGCGCGGCTTGCCTCCCGTGTGACGGCCTCCGGAAGCACATCGTCCGGCAGCTCGGGCAGTGTGAGGTAGCGGTACATGCAGTTGATGCCGCTGATGCCGGCCACGACCCGTGAGCTGAATGAGTGCTGCGACCACACGCTGCGAAGCTGCTGCGCAACCGCAGCCTCGTCCATGATGTGTCCGTCGTGCACGAGGCCGGGACTGAGCGGCTCGGTTGCGTGGCCTTTGGGCCTCCTGCCGCTGAGGCGCAGCACGCGTATGGCGGCGTCGTCGATGTAGACCGCGACTGCATCACGCGCCATCGGCTGCGCCCTCCTCTACCTCTTCCACTTGTTGCGGTGAGGACAGGTAGTAAACCTTGAATCCTAGCGAGAGCATTGTCTCACCGGAGACCACACCATCCTCATCTGGCTGGGGCAGTGACATTGACAAAGACTCGATAGTGCCACTCTCATAGATGTCGCTCAGCTTCGAGACGAAATTGAGCAACTGAGGCGGCACCTCGGATCGTGCGTCGATACTGTAAACATATGTGTTGAATGCCAGTCCATCGAGCTCCACCATCTGCGGGCCTGCACACGAAAGCTTCGTGATGACGACATCCGCTTCGTTCGCTGCGCTGTACATCCGCTCGCCGATCTCGATACTGTGGGTGTACTCCCGGAAGCGCGAGCTGAGGGCGTTCTGCTGCGCCCTGGCGCTGTTAGCCTTCCTCTCGAGTTCTGCTACTTCGCTCTGGAGCTCGGTGAGGTCGATATTGCGGAATGAGGATATGGTCTGATCGGACTGGGCGATGGACGCGAGTAGCTCGCTTTGCTCATCCTGAAGGCGGTTGTTGTATACAAAGGCTGTTACAAGAAGAACGGCGACGATGCCGACGGTGAGAATCCATCGGGCGGTTGAACCTGGCTTCGGGATGCTTGCCATACTGTTACGCTTCGTTCCGGTATGTGGCCAGTTTAGTGACGTGCATAACTGAAGTCAATAGAGCACAGACCGTAGGTAGCGGGTTTGACTGCGACGGAGACGTCGCACGTGTGCTCGCACCGCCCTTACGAGCAGGTTCGTGAGCCAGCCAGGCAACGCCGTGGCCCGGTAGCGGGATGCGGTGGCATAGCCGTCGTCCTCCATATCTTCGCTAACCGGAGAGCAGAAAGCTGATTGTGCCTCCGGTTGTCACATCGCTCCGGAACGAGAGGATGATGTAGACCGTGGTGTAAAGGTCGCTGTTTCTGTATTCAGTGCCCCCTGAGTAGCCATATGGCTCGTCCCTGCCACCCGTGGGCATATCGATTTGAACTAAAGTGTCTCCTGGATTGAGGATATCGTCGTCCCATTCGATCATGAACGTATCAATATCGACTCCGGGCACGTCCAGCCCGGGTGAGGCCGAATTCCATACATTATCCGCCGGGCTCTCGCTGTTGGACATGTCCGTGTCGTTCACGATGAAGTAGTCGCCATCGGGACTTTCGTCGCCCTCCCCGACAAAGACAGTTATCTTCCCGGCGAAGGTCTCTCCTTCTATGGGTTCGGGCACAAGGAAGCCACTGATGGTTCCTCCAGGTTCACCGTCTCCATCAAAATCGGGATTGGTATGCCAAGCCTCGAAGAACTCGAAGTCAGGGTTCTGGATGTCGTAAAGGTACAGTTGGTGCCCTTTCGTTTCGGGGCTGGTGTAGATAATCAGGAGTGACCATCCTGCATGGCACGAGTTGTGCCGGGCCGGACAGCTGTATCCCGAGTCACATGCCGGAGTGCCGAGCGGGTAGCCTGTGCTTCCTGAACCCGACGGGTATAGATCAAACGAGTAGCTCGGGTCGACCTCGTTGTCGGCGACTACATGCCCCAGCGTGTATGTACCCGCGGCGTTGTTGTCGATATCTTCGTCGTTGATGTACTGCTGGATGACGTCTGTGACGTCGGCAACGCAGTTGTAGTACCACGTGCCATCCAATCCGTAGTCTGCGACGTCATCCGGCTCCAGCGTCTCCCACTGGTCGGCTGTTATCTCCTGCGCGTTGTCCTCGCTCGTGCCGAACATTACCTTGTTGACGCGGGCGCTGTCCTCTACGAGCGTCTCAAGCCTGGACGCTGTTGGTTCGTCTGGGTACTCCAGGCTGCCCCCAGCGCTTTCGTCTATGGCGGTGATTGTGAAGTCATCGAAATAGAGAACATCAGTATCACCGTTGTAGTCTTCTTGGAAGTGACCCTGAAAACGCACGCGAAAGTCGTCGGTGAGATATGCCGCAGGCACATCGTAGCTGAGGTGCCGAGCTGTGTCCGGCGAGTCACCGAATGCATCGTCATCGCAGAAGACCGTTTCTATGTCGCCGATATTGCCGTCCGCGTCTCCCCATGAAGCGCCGCCGTCGCCCGAAAACTGCATCCTGAAGCAATCATCCGGCTCGAGTGGATAATAGTACGAGTATCCCCATACGCGCCATGAGATGGTGACTGTCTGGTCGGCGTAAGGTTCAAGGTCGTGGCTTGGGTCCAGTGTGATTACCGAATCCCAGAAACCACCTCTCTCGCAGTAGAAAGCGTAATCGGCTTGCCAGCGCTGCGAAAGTCCCCATGCATCCCCTTCATTCCAGTTGTCAAAGCCTACTCCGTATGGTTCCCTCGCGCAGTCGTCGAAGAAGATCTGTGTCTCCACTCCGGTTGGGTCGTACCCGTGCCAGTCTATCCACCCAGTCCAGTACAAGTAAGCTGCTTCTACCAGCCCTTGCGATGGTATCCCGTCGGCTCCTGTCTCATCGGTCTGAACAGTTGCGCTGCTCTCCTTGTGTAGCCGATTGCGGTACCTGTCGTCTCCTGTGGCTTCGAGCAGGCTGCTTCCGGTCGCGTAATAGTCGCCCGCTATCGCAGACGTGAGACGCCGTATCTCGGACTTCGCGGTGTGTGCCGCTATGCTCGTGGTGGTGCCGGCGCCGGCATCGCCTGCCGTTGACGCGAGATGGAAGACACGAACGTCAGCATCCCATGCATAGAGGTCGTCCCAGACACCGGTGGTGGTGACCCATCCCAGCGCGGCCTGTGGCGCCGTGTTGCTGGGTCCGTCAAAGTCGAACTCGACCGTTGTGATTAACGGATACCCTTCGTCGTCCACACCGGGCATTTCTTCGAACGGTACGTTGGGAACAAAATCCCATTCGATGAGTTGCCCGCTCTTGTACGGTTCAGTTGTCGGCACGCAGTAGTAATCGCTCAACGGGTCCTGTTCCAGATTGCTGCTACCGGCCTGCAGCGAGAAACCCGGTGGCATCCAGATCGCCACCTTGTCGACCTGCAGGTCCTGCCAATCCGGATCGTCGATATCCTGGTAGTTATATGTAATTCGGATGCGGTACGTATCTGCATCGGGTGTTGAACTGGTCAACACCATCTTTGCGTCGTCGAGTACCTGCTGAGCTTCGGCTGAGTCGGGCATTGGTATATCGTCCACAGACGGCACCCAGACGTTCTCGATGCTGATGTCAACCTCTTTGTCATTGAATTGGGGAGCGCTTGCCGTTGCTGGATAGTCGGAGTACCGGTACTCGTTGCTTTCGTCGTCGTCGCTGAAATGGTACGGGTCGTAGTCGGGGAAAAGCGTTGACAACTGGTCGGTTTTGATCTGAAACAATGCGTCTTCGATGCCTGCATCCGCCGCATAGAACTCCTCGAGGCTTCGTTCGTGTACTTCCCCGGTAAGGAGGCTGGTGCCGACGAGGTCGAGCATGGGCGGTATCATGAATCCACCGAATACGAGCAGGACGAGGACGGCAATCAATCCTCCCTGCCCCCGCTCGTCCCGGGATAGCCGGTCAAGACTTCGCCTGAAAGTAATCCACATTGCGTTGCTCCTGTCCTGCAAGGCATTCATCATGCAGGCACCATGGCACGCGGGCGTGCCTCGTAGAACCTCGTGACTGACTCGTCACGGTATGTTGCGGTCACAATCATTCGGACCACTTGTTTCTCATCGGTGACCCATTCGAAACGGGTCATGTCGAGGAGCGTGTCCGGGTCTACACTTGTGTCGATATGCTCAGCCGCGGTGTTCGTATCCGTGGTGGTATCGTTCAATTGCACGGTCCTCCGGAGCGTGAACAGTGATGAGTCTGGTATGGATACGAGTGAGTACACGACGGTCCGCTCATCATCGTTCCAATCCGTCCATTCAACAATGAACACCTCTGTCCCCGGTATGGCGAGGTCCTGGTCTACGGCGATAGCGGTGGTTCCTCCGTCAACGTAGTTGTTGTCGCGCACGGTCTGGGCCTGGACGGCATCCTGACTGAACCAGGCACCCGCCCGTTGCACCTCGCGAGAGCATTGCATTGTCACAGTCACGTGATTGTGAGTGTCGACCATTTGATACACCATGCCTCCGACACTGCCGACAATCATCGCGATGACAGGCACTGCCACCAGCAGCTCTACGAGCGTGGCCCCTTGTTGTCTGCCCCCGAATAGATGTCTCATCGATTGACCTTGATAGTGTGTGTTTCCAGCAACACATCACCGTCTCGCAGTACTTGCACCGTTATGCGCTGCATTCCCTGGTCGATTCCCGAAGGCAGGGGATCGTGTGTTGATGCATCTATCGGCGTCCCTGTTACGTCTACTGAGTAGCCCGCGTAGGTATCGTCAAGGGCTGTCCTGCCGCTGTCCCATGGTGGAGGCGAACCGGGGAGCTGATATAAGAAGCCAAGACCCCAGTATGGCGATTCCTTCACGTACTCCATCTCGAGACGTGTAAGGCTCTCGGCAACGCTTTGTTCCTCAACTACTATTGCACCGGTTCGTGATGCGAAGATGCCGCCCGCGAACGACGTCGCTATCATGCCGAAGACAAGAAGCGCAATGAGCACCTCGATAAGTATCTGCCCGCGACTGCGGCCGCGCGGGATGCACCGAACGGTTATCCTGCGCATCATGCGCTTCATCAGTGTCACCCTGCCTCTAGAACGCTTGGCCGAAGATGGAGTACATGGCCG
>CAZKHH010000098.1:0-6563 GCA_964552485.1 uncultured Dehalococcoidales bacterium
GAGGGAGACTGGATCTCCGTCGATGACTGTTGGATTCCAACACCATCCTGTCTACCCGCCGTTGACGGGGCTCTCCAAAAGTCTTAACATTCGGGAACGAATACTCCAATTTGGACCACCAAGTGAACGGGGCATTCGGGAACGAATGCCCGCATTGGATAGCCAAATGAGAAGGAAAAATGGACTACTTATACATATTTGTGGGGCTCTCCCTCGTGCTGGGGGGCCTGGTTGGCTACTACATGCGACAGATAGTCGCCAATCAGCAGATTCTCAGTACCCGCAAGGAGGCCGAACGACTACTTACTGAAGCCACCAATCGGCACCGCGAGTTGCTTCGCGATGCCCGGGAAGAGGCACGTCGACTCAGAAACGCAGCCGAAGCTGAAAACAAAGAGCACCGTCTTCAACTGCAGCGACTGGAAAACCGTCTCGACCAGAAAGAAGCGGCCATCGAACGTAAACAGGCCGCGATGGGCCGGCGTGAGAAAGAGCTCGACGAACGCGGCCGCGAACTCCAGGTTGCACGCGACGAGGCCGAGCATATAAGGCAGGAACAACTGCACAAGCTCGAGCAGATCTCGGGTGTTTCCTCTGAGGAAGCGAAACAACACCTGTTCGCCGCTGTCGAGGGCGAGGTCAAAGAGGAAGCCGCCCGACGTGTGCGCCTGTGGGAGGCTCAGGTGCGCGAGGAATCCGACCGTACGGCGCACTATATCCTCGCCACTGCTATTCAGCGGTGGACGGCGGACGTCGTCTCTGAGACGACCGTATCGACTGTCGCATTGCCTTCGGATGAGATGAAAGGCAGGCTCATCGGTCGGGAAGGTAGAAACATCCGGGCGCTGGAACAGGCTACCGGTGTTGACCTGATAATCGACGACACACCCGAAATGGTTACTATCTCGAGTTTCGCGCCGGTTCGGCGTGAGATTGCCCGCATTGCCCTCAACAAGCTGATTCTGGACGGACGTATCCATCCGGCCCGCATTGAGGAGATTGTTGAGAAGGCCAAGACAGAGGTGGATGCCACCATCAAGACCGAAGGCGAAAACGCCGCCTATGAAGCCGGCGTGCCCGGCCTGCACCCCGAGCTCATCAAACTGGTCGGACAGCTCAAGTACCGTACGAGTTACGGGCAGAACGTGCTGCAGCACAGCCTGGAAGTTGCCCACCTCGCTGGTATGCTGGCGGATGAGGTCGGGTCCGACGCCGCAATGGCGCGTCGCGCCGGACTGCTTCACGATATCGGCAAGGCTGTCGACTTCGAAGTCGAAGGCTCGCATGCCACCATCGGTGCAAACCTCGTGCGGCAGTGGGAGAAATCCGAAGAGTTGTCTAACGCCATAGGCGAACATCATGGCGAGGCGTCAACCACAAGCACGCTCGGTTTCATCGTTGCCGCCGCCGACGCCATAAGCGGTTCACGACCCGGTGCGCGCCGGGAATCACTCGATCAGTACCTCAAACGGATACGGGAGCTCGAGGATATTGCCATCGGATTCGAGGGTGTCGAAAAGGCCTACGCGATTCAGGCCGGGCGTGAAGTCCGCGTTATGGTCAGGCCGGAAGATACCGACGACCTCGGCGCAGTACGCCTCGCTCGCGATATCTCAAAGCGAATCGAGGAGTGTCTTACATACCCCGGGCAGATCCGCGTGGTAGTGGCGCGCCAGACGACTGCGGTTGAGTATGCCAAATAGCAGCCGCCGGAGATGGGGATGAGAGTCCTCGCTATCGGCGACGTCATAGGTCGGTCAGGGCGTCTAGCCCTGGCACGGCTGGTTCCCAGGCTGCGCGATGAGTACGCAGTCGATGTCGTCATTGCCAACGGTGAAAACATCGCCGGCGGCATCGGCATCACACCTGGAGCGCTTGAAGATCTCAGAGCCACCGGAGTTGACGTCGTAACATCGGGGAATCACGTCTGGCGACACAAGGACGTTCTTCCATACCTGGATGATCCGCACTACCCGGTGGTTCGCCCGCTGAATTACCCGCCTGCTGTCCCTGGTAAGGGCAGCTATCTCTATAACGGACTTCTTGTGGTCAACCTCATTGGCCGCGTGTTCATGTCCAACTATGATTGTCCATTCCGCGCAATCGATGCGCTGCTTGAGCAACCGCCGGAGGGAACGAAGGCTGTCTTCGTCGACTTTCATGCTGAGGCCACATCCGAGAAGATCGCGATGGGTCGATATCTCGATGGTCGGGTGGCGGCAGTCGTAGGCACTCATACCCATGTGGGAACGATCGACACGCGTGTACTGTCCGGAGGCACTGCCTATGTCACGGATGTTGGGATGGCCGGTCCGATGGAATCAGTCATCGGCGGCACTCCGAGTAGCGTGATTCGGAGGTTCCTCACCATGATTCCGGAGCGCCTTGAGGTCGCAAAAGGACCGGTAGCTGTTGATGCTGTGCTCATCACGATAGATGACGTGAGCGGTCTTGCAACGAGCATTACGAGGCTCTCTGAGGTGATGAGTTGACCGTAGTTACTCGCCGCTGAATCGAGCCGATACAACGCGCCGTATGCCCGCGAGGTCCGAATCGACGTGGATGTCGTTCCAGTGCCCTGAGATCCGCAGACATTGCTCGACTCCGTCTGCCTGTCCCGCGCCGATTTCCACGGCCAGCAGGCCTCCCGGCAGCAGTAGCGATGGTGCCTGTGCAAAGAGCCTCCGTACATGCGTGAGACCGTCGGGTCCGCCGTCCAGGGCGAGTGCAGGCTCCCATAGTCGCACTTCCGGCTGAAGGTACGCCGCGTCAGTGGCCGGTATGTAGGGCAGGTTTGCCACCGCTGCGTCATACACACGACCGAACGAAGTTCCCAGGTCTCCCTGGATGAGGTTTACACGGTCCTCGACTTCGTGCAGACGGACGTTTGCCCGCGCAACCTCGAGTGCCTCCGCCGAAATGTCCACAGCATCGAGGACGGCGTAGCCTATCTCACGGGCGAGCGTGATGGCGATTATCCCGCTGCCGGTGCCGACCTCGAGAAGCCTGAGAGGGCGGTTTGCGCCGGCCAACTGCGAGATGACCCGTTCGACCAGGATCTCAGTCTCCGGCCTTGGTATCAGTACACGGTGGTCGACAGTGAAGTCGCGGCCATAGAATCCTGCGGACCCCGTGATGTGCTGCAGTGGCTCGTGGCGCAGCCGACGCTCCACTGCTTCGTTAATTGCCGACTGAATGCCAGGAGACAGAGGTGTCTGCAGCTTGCAGAGAAGCGCGGTCAGTGTGCATCCCGTGAAGTGTTGCAGGAGCAGATACGCCTCGTGCCGGGAATCAGATATGCCGGAGGCGCTGAATCGTCGCGTGATATCGACAAGGCATTCCTGGATACTAGGAGACAGCTGCGGACTCCTCCCGGGCCTTCGCGTCGAGCGTGTCGATGAGATCGTCCATTTCACCATCAAGCAGACGCTCGATATTGTGGAAGCTCTGTCCGATGCGGTGGTCCGTTATCCTGTCCTGCGGAAAATTGTACGTCCGTATCTTTTCGGAACGGTCCCCGCTGCCTATCTGGCTCCGGCGGTCGTGCTCGATCTTGTCGCTCTGCTCCCTGTTCTTCAGATCGAGGAGGCGTGCCTTGAGCACCGCCATGGCCTTTACGCGGTTCTTCAATTGCGAGCGCTCGTCCTGGCAGACGGCGACGATGCCTGTCGGAAAGTGCGTCAGTCGCACCGCGGTGGCCACCTTGTTTACATTCTGACCACCGGCACCGCCCGAATGAAAGATGTCTGTGCGGATATCGTCGGGACGGATATCGATGTCGACATCCTCTGCTTCAGGGAGCACCGCGACTGTAGCAGCGGACGTATGAATGCGTCCTGAAGATTCGGTCTGGGGCACGCGTTGGACTCTATGTACCCCTCGTTCGTGCTTCAACCGGCTATAGGCGCCACGGCCACGAATCTCGAAAACGATCTCCTTGAATCCTTTCGTGCCGCTGAGGGTGCTGTCGATCACCTCCACATCCCAGTTCCGGCGCTGGGCGTACCGGTTGTACATGCGGAACAGGTCAGCCGCGAAAAGCGACGCCTCTTCTCCTCCTGTGCCGGCGCGAATCTCGATAATGACGTCCTTCTCGTCGTTCGGATCAACCTCCACGAGGTAGTGCTTCAGGTCTTGGTCAAGACTCTCGTGTTGTGCCGTGAGACTGGTAAGCTCTTGCCGTATCACCTGGCGCATCTCGGCGTCGTGGGTCTCGCTCAGCAAGCCCTCTACTTCCTCAATCTCCTGCTGCTTCTTGAGGTATGCGCTGTATTTGCTCACCGGATCCTGCAGCGAGGCATGCTCTTTGCTCAATGCCTGTAGCCTTGTGGGGTCTGTGGCGATATCACTCTGTGCCATAAGATCCTGAATCTCATGGTAGCGGTCACACATCAGTTGAAGTTTCTCGTAGGTCATGAATGATTCCTCATGAATACAACAGGATTGTAGTACACGCGGCATTCTGCTTCAAAGGTGGCTGCCACTTCCTTTTGCCCCTGTACGTGCCAGCCCATATAATACCCAGCGACAGGCAGTTCGACTGCAAGGAGGATTATTGACCATGGCACTTAAGACAGCTCAAGAATATATCGACAGCCTGCGAGAGCTTAAGAGCGATGTCTGGATTATGGGCGAGCGGATCGAGAATTTCGTCGACCATCCGATCGTTCGGCCCTCCATCAATGCCATCGCACTGACCTACAAGGCTGCTCACGAACCCGAATGGGAGGATCTCGCGACCACTACCTCCACGCTCACAGGAGAGAAGATCAACCGCTTCACATCACTGTTCATGGGCTGTGACGACATGGTCAAGAAGGTCAAGCTGCAGCGGATGCTTGGCCAGAGGACCGGATGCTGCTTTCAGCGCTGTGTGGGCATGGACGCCATCAATGGAGTCTTCAGTACGACGTATGAAATAGATGAGAAGCACGGCACGAAGTATCACGAGCGCTTCAAAGAATGGCTCAAGTACATCCAGTCAAACGATCTGTGTGTACAGGGTGCGATGACGGATGTGAAGGGCGACCGGAATGTGCGCCCTCATGAACAGGAAGACCCTGACGTATTCGTGCACGTGGTAGAACGCCGCGATGATGGCATCGTCATACGTGGAGCTAAAGCCCATCAGACGGGGAGTGTCAATTCCCACGAGATCCTGATTATGCCCACACTCACCATGCGGGAGGGTGACGAAGACTTCGCACTTTGCTGTGCGCTACCCTCGGATTCCCCCGGTGTTCACTTCATCTACGGGCGTCAGTCGTGCGATACGCGCAAGCTGGAAGAGGGCGATATCGACGTTGGCAATTACGGTTTCGGCGGACAGGAGGCGCTGACGGTACTCGACGACGTGTTTGTCCCCTGGGACCGGGTGTTCATGTGTGGCGAGGTCGAGTTCTCGGGCATGGTCGTCGAGAGATTCGCCAGCTACCATCGCCAGAGCTATGGCGGCTGCAAGCCGGGCATCGGCGATGTGCTTGTTGGAGCCACCTGTGCCATGTGTGATTATCACGGTGTCTCGAAGGCATCTCATGTGCGCGACAAGATCGCTGAGATGAACCATCTTATCGAAACGCTGCACGCGTGCGGCCTTGCCGCCTGTACGCAGGGCGTCAAGACGAAAGCGGGCAATTTTGAGCCGGATACGCTTATGGCGAACGTGTGCAAGATGAACGTTACCCGGTACCCGTATGAGCTGTGCCGCATAGCTGAAGACCTGGCCGGAGGCGCACTTGTCACAATGCCGGCTGAAGCCGACCTGCGCAGTGAGAAGATCGGCAAGTATGTCCAGAAGTACTTCAGGACTTCTAATGTGAGTGCTGAAGAGCGCCTTCGTATGCTTTCGCTCATCAATAGCATGACGTTCGGTCTCACGGCCCCGAGCTACCGCACCGAGTCGATGCACGGGGCGGGTTCTCCGCAGGCACAGAAAGTCATGATCGAGCGCCGTTCGGATATCGAGAACAAGAAGAAGCTTGCCAGGTCTCTTGCGGGTATCGACCCGCGGGAGAACCTGACCGACTAGTCCTCGGATTGCACGCGAGTCTGACTGCGGGCGGGCGGCCGAGTGAGGCTGTCCGCCCGCGTGTATAATTGCGGCTAACCGGTCCATTCGCTGGTCATTCCGGGCAGACAGGAGGATTGCCATGAACGACACTTACGACGTGGAAGTGACATTGCTCGCAATGACCCCCGACCCCGAAATCCTCATCGAATCCGCAGGCCGGTTATGCTGGGATACCCGCGATAAGACAGGAACCGTGCCCGACAGGATTCAGCGGTGGCTTGATGTAGGACACGAGTCGATGATTGAACACGCAAGTGCGACCTTCTTCATACGTGGCAGCCGTGCAATGACACACGAACTCGTGCGGCATCGTATCGCAAGCTACAGCCAGCGCAGTCAACGATATGTTCGTGAGAACGAGATTTCGTATGTGGCGCCTCCGGAGCTTTCTCAGCGGGAGGGTGCCCTGGAGGTTTACCGCGAGGCGATGGAAGCTGCGTGGCAGGCATACGGAAAGCTTCTCGCGGCCGGCCTCAAGCCGGAGGTCGCGCGC
>CAZKHH010000099.1:0-6498 GCA_964552485.1 uncultured Dehalococcoidales bacterium
CGCATTGTCCGCGTTGGTCAACTGAGTATCACCTCGCGCTATCTCCATTATTTCATCGAGTTCAGCGATGGATTCGACGCCAGGGATGGCGACGACGCCCGGGTACTGCAGCAGGTACTTGATAGCGAGCGACGCGTTATCTATCATGCCGCCCGCGAACGGCTTCATCGCGATGAACCCTACGTCATGGTCGGCCGCCAGCCTGAGCAGTTCTTCGCCGGGCTCATGGGCAACGAAGTTCAGCGGATACATCACCGTCTCGAAGCGTCCTGTCTTGACCGCCTCTTTCGCTACGTCGATCTGATGCGACGTGATGCCTACGTGCTTCACCTCGCCCTTTCGTTGCGCCTCCTCGACGGTGGGGAACGGGCCGCTGGGACTCAAGACTTTCTCGAGGTCCTCAAAGGTGCTCACGTTGTGAAACTGGTAGAGATCGATGCATCGCACACCGAGCATCAGAAGGCTCTGGTCCAGGTGCTTGCGTATACCTTCCGGATCTCTGCTCTGTGACTTGGTAGAGATGATGACTTCGCCTTCCCAGTCGCGCAACGCTTCACCGATGCGGCGCTCACTTGTGCTGTAGGCGTTAGCCGTATCTATGTAGTTGATGCCGTGGTCCAGGCATCTCTTCACTACGTTAATCGCGTCCTGATCGTTGAGGCGTTGAATAGGGATGCTCCCGAACCCAATCTGCGTTACAAGCAGATCGCTCTTTCCTAGTCGTACTTTCTCCATACTGCCCCCTTTGCTATGTGCCGCTCCGCCAAGAGGTCGCCCTTTCTGCGGTTCCTGCGGCAACACGGAGTCTTAGGGTACCATCCTGCAATGCATCACGGCCAACCGACACACGACGACAACGGACGTCACATCTTCATGCGCCGCATCGCATCGCGGTCGAGCTCATAACCAATGCCCGGAACATCGGGGACGGTTATCCATCCGTTCTTCGGCTGCGGCGGATTCTCGTAAACTGCCTCCCACCACGGCATGTGCTCGGTCCAGATCCCGTTCGGTATGGCCGCCACCAGGTGCACGGAGAACTCGTCGAACAAATGACTCACGACCGGCAGGTTGTATGCTTCGGCCATCGCGGCAACCTTCATCCATTCGGTGACGCCGCCTACAGCCTGTACATCAATCATGGCGATATCCGTTGCACGCTCTTCGAAGAGCTGGCGAAAGCCACGCTTGTGGGCAATATTTTCACCAACAACAAGCGGCATATCGAGTGCGCGAGCAATCTCGGACAGTCCGGCTACATCATGCGTGGGTATGGGGTCTTCGAGCCAGTACACACCCTGTTTCTCCATCTCACGCCCAAACACGATCGACTCATAGACGGTCCAGACCCAGAGTACATCTACCATTATGTCGATATCCGGCCCCACTGCCTCCCGCACGGCGGCGAGACGTTTGACTTCCTCATTCTTTGGCTTCCAGCCCATTCGCATCTTGATGGCCTTGAAGCCTTGCTCGACCAGCGACGCTGCTTCTTTCTGCAGTTCGTCGATAGACCTGTCGCGCCAGAGATAGTTGCTGGCATAGACGGGCACTTCGTCCCGGAAGCCACCCAATAGCTTCGCCAGCGGCATTTCCAGTGATTTGGCTCTCAGATTCCAGAGAGCCATATCGACTGCGCTGAGGGCCATTACCCCGAGTCCGTTGGAACCGATGCGTGCGCCCAGCTTCCAGAGTCGCTCCCAGTTCTGTGCCCAACGCTCCAGGTCGGCGCCAACAACAACCTCAGCCAGGGAATCGATGCAGTCATTCAGCAGCTTCACGTGGAAGTTGTTGAATACCATGGCAAGTCCGTGGGCGCGCAGTCCTTCATCAGTGAACAATTCCACAACAACCGGGTTGAAGCATTCGAATTTGACCGAGCCAACGAATGATTCAGTCACCGGGACACTGAGCGCTGTCGTCTCGAAGCCTGTTATCTTCAACGTGTTACCCTCCTCGTGACGGCCATAGTCTGCCGGGCCAGAACCGGCGCGTGCTGAGTATACCAGCAGCATGCAATCGACGGGATGAGTGCACACTAACAGGAGTGGACGCGAGTCGACGTTTCTGTCTGATACTATGTGCCCCGGCGCACTACCTATGCGTTGGCCAGGAGGAGCAGTCATGAAGTACGGGAACGGTGATTTCCAGTACGAACTCGTCGACGGGTGGGCAAAAGTCCCCGAAAGTTGGTCGTTCATCGACGTCGGAGGTATCGGCATCGATGCGGACAACAACGTCTACGTACTCAACCGCAGCGAGAGTCCGGTGAAAGTCTTCACGCGTGAGGGTGAACCTCTACACGACTGGGGTGCGGGTTTCTTCCTGCGGGCCCATGGGTGTCGAATAGTGGCGGATGGCTCAGTTTTCTGCACCGACGACGGAAACCACGTAGTAGCCAGATTCACCCCGCAGGGTGAACTGCTCCTGTTGCTGGGAGAGAAGGGGAAACCCTCTGACACAGGTTATACGCGAACCTGGGAGGTGTGGCAGAGCACGTCGACCATCTCCCGTGGAGGACCGCCGTTCAACCGCCCAACCGGCGTAACCGTCAATTCATATGGAGATATCTTTGTTTCCGACGGCTACGGCAACTCCAGGGTGCACAGATTCACACCTGAGGGCGTACTTAAGGCATCCTGGGGAGAGCCGGGTGGTGAGCCGGGTCGTTTCCGGCTGCCCCATGATGTGGTGCTCGACTCAAGAGATCGTCTCATCGTCGCCGACCGCGAGAACAGCCGGCTGCAGATCTTCGACCAAGACGGCAACCTGCTTGGGATCTGGCACGACGTGATACGCCCGACCGGACTCTTCGTCGACGCACATGGCTACGTCTACGTATCCGAGATGGCTCTTCGAGTAAGCGTGTTTGACCCTGACGGCCGACTTGTGACACGCTGGGGAAACCCGAGCCCCGTACGCGACGAGGCACTATTCCTCGGCCCTCATGCGGTGGCAGTCGACTCGCACGGGGATGTCTATGTGGGCGAGGTGTCCAAGACATACGCGGGCACCGACAAAGGCGCACGTACCATTCAGAAGTTTGCGCGGGTTCGGTAGCTCCAATGTCATCGGGTGATCGGACTATGAGAGATGACTGGCGTCCTCCAACGGCTGAATGGCCCTGCCTTGTCCCGGACTTTACCCTCGCGCCGGCATCGACTGCACTTGTAATCATCGACATGCAGCGCTGCTTCCTAGAAGCCGACATCGGACTGGGCGCGCTCTTGCGTGCGCGCTTCCCTGGCGCCGCCGATTACTACAACTCAAGACTCAACGCCTCGGTCCTACCGAATGTCCAACGTATTCTGTCCGCGTTCCGATGTGCGCGCCTGCGCGTGGTCCACATCACGGTGGGTCCAGAACTGCCGGACGGCAGCGACTTCTCTCCCTTGCGGCGTGCAGCAAACGACCAGGCAGACAACAGATTCAAAGCCCTATTCCCGCGTGGCACACCCGAGCACGCGATTGTCGACACCTTCGCTCCCTCAAGCAAGGAGCTTGTACTCAACAAGACAACCCGGAGCGCCTTCAATTCGACGGCGCTTGAATTGACCCTTCGGAATCTTGGCATAGACGGCCTTATCGTGTGCGGAGTTCAAACCAACGCCTGCGTAGAGAGCACAGCCAGGGATGCGGCGGACCTGGGATTCAAATGCGTACTTGTGGATGACGCGTGTCAGTGCTTCTCGCCCCTGATGCACAACGGCACTATGATGTCGTTTGCGTCACTGTTCGGTAAGGTATGGGATACGGCATGGGTCCTTCGGTGGATCGAAGCAGGTAACTGACCCGCCGGATAGTGGCCTACCAAAGACCGGGCAATACTGCCTTGCGGTCCTGCGGGTAGTCATCCCAGTATTCTCTGCACCACTGCAGATGCGTCCTTGCCCTGGGCAGAAGATTGGCCGCCGTCCAGATCGCGAAGCTCAGTCCCGCAAGCGACCAGGTGGCAATGGCCCAGCCGGTCCATATGAGTATCTCACCGAGGTAGTTGGGGCAGCAAATGTACTTGAAGAGCCCCTCGTCTATACGACAGTATTCACGCTCGTTCTCCCGCCGCCGCGCCCGCAGCAGCCAGTCCGACCGTCTGTTTACGACGTAGCCTACGACGAACAGTGAGAACCCGGCGACGAACCTCGCGTCAGTGAGCCAGCTGACCGGGTAGCCATCCGACAACGTGAAAATGAATCGCCCGTTGATGTACGCATTGACTGTATTGAACAGTATCGCCATTCCGACCACCACCAGCGGCATGCAACGCTCAGCGCTTCGTAGGGTGAGTGGATAGACAAACGCCCTGTGCAGGTAATGCGCCTGCCACATCACGAAAAATACCGTGAGCGTAAGGGAGTCGACGCCTGAGCCCAAAAGGTACCACAGGACGAACCACAACACGGCAGGTGCCTCCATGACAAGCCAACCAGTGCGTGTGCCGATCGTCGGCCCCCATCCCGTGCGCGCATGGCGGCCATAAGGCGCGGGCCAATTCAAAAGCACGAAAAACACGATGAGAGCCAGTGCCAACCAGGCAACGACCAGTCGATCAAGGAACTCCATCTCTGTCATCTATTTGTCCTTTCCTGACCGGCACGGAGTAAGATGGCCTCTCTCCTCAAACCAACGAAGAGTATCAGCAACCGTATCTCGCAAAGCCCGAGGATTGTATCCAAACTCCCGGGCAGCCTTGTCGTGGCTCACGTTCCGATGACTGGAAAGGGCTCCGACGGAGAACCGCGTGAAGAGAGCCTCGACTCCGCGGGCACGACAGAATGCCTCATTGAGCACACCCGCGGCTTCTGCCAGACGTGACGGAAGACAGATGCGAGGCGGATGGCAACCTCTTAATTCGCTGACCATCTGTGCGACACCGGAAAGAGAACACCAGTGCCCGGAGAGCATAAACTTGGCTCCTGCCGGGGCTACCTCCGCTGCGCCGATTGCGCCATCGACCACATCCCTCACATCAACCCAGTCGTATCCACCTTTCACAACCGCCGGCATACGTCCCTGAGCAAGAGCGAGCAGCACCCGACCAAAGTGTGAAGGTCGATAGTCGTGCGGTCCCAATACAGCAGTCGGCGCGACAACGACGGTATCGAGTCCGCTCCGGACGGCATCGAGCACGATCTGCTCGGCCTCCGCTTTCGACCTGTCGTACGGTGCAGCGCCGGCGCCCAAGGCGAGCGCAGACTGTTCATCTATCACAGTTTCGGGGCCGGAATCTGCGGTGGCATGTATTGAACTGAAGTGGATAAATCGTCTCACCCCGTTCTGTACACATCCCCGGACTACGTTTTGAGTGCCCTCGACATTCTGCCGCCGCATGGCATCCCACCATCTTCCTGAAATGGATATGTAGGCCGCACAATGATACGTAACGTCCACATCATGGAGTGCAGGAAAGAGCGAGGACTTGTCGGTTATATCGCCTCGCACAATTTCTGCATCGAGGCCCTCAATCGCAGCCGTATCGACATGGACTAACGCACGAACGCGGTAGCCGCGGCCAAGAAGCGACCGTATCAGATTGGCGCCGACATGACCTGACGCTCCTGTGACCAGGACGAGCGGCGACGCATATGTCATCGAACTCCACCTCTGGCAGGCACGTCGCTCAACATTCGGGACTGCGGCGGACCTGCCCAACAGCTCTCAGCCATCCGCGCCAGTACTGCTCAACGCGCACTCTGTCCATAGCAGGACTGAATACCCGATCGATGTCAAGGAACGGCTCAAACTCTCCGGCATCGCCCCAGATACCACATCCAAGCCCAGCGAGGTACGCCGCGCCCCGCGCCGTACTCTCCACATCCTTGGGACGAACCACATCGATCCCCAGCATATCCGACTGATACTGACACAGGAAGTCGTTCGCCGAAGCCCCGCCATCCACTCTCAATTCCACAATGGACAGGCCGGATTCAGACGACATGGCCTCGATGATTTCCCTTGTGCGATAACACATCGCCTCCAGTGCTGCGCGCACTATGTGGTGTTTCGTGGTTCCGCGCGTGATGCCACAAATTGCACCTCTCACATCCGAATCCCAGTATGGCGCGCCGAGCCCAACCAGCCCCGGAACGAAATACACGCCACCGTTGTCGGAAACCCTCTCCGCCATCTCGCCGGAGGCATTTGCAGATTCGAGCAATCCGAGACCATCGCGCAGCCACTGTATAACAGCGCCGGCGGTGAAGATGGCGCCCTCGAGGACATACACAGGTTCGCCCGACCGTCCACAGCCGAGCGTGGTGATAAGGCGACCATTGTCGGCAGGCCTGCTTGTTCCCGCATTCATCAGCACGAAAGCGCCCGTACCATACGTGTTCTTTACATTCCCAGCCCGATAGCATGCCTGTCCAAAGAGGGCTGCCTGCTGATCACCGGCAACCCCGCAGATGGGCACACCGGCTGGAAGACCAGCGCCCGGTGCTGTCTCGCCGAATACACCGGCTGACGGTAACACGCCAGGCAACGCGGACAGAGGAACTGAGA
>CAZKHH010000100.1:0-6222 GCA_964552485.1 uncultured Dehalococcoidales bacterium
ATCTCAGCCACAGCGCTATGACGTCCGATATCACGGGCAAGAATGACACGGTTGATGGGTCGCCCGCCGCGCAGTGCCTCAAGGACAGACTGGCGACCTGCTACTACATCGCGTTGCTGGCGCGGTTCGTCTCGCATAGGGAATCCATGGCAGGTGGCGCCAATCACCGTTAAGGCTTCTCCTGCCAGACGCGAAAACAATGCCACGGAGCGGACAACGCGTCAACACGCACTGCCACTTGCGGGCGGGTTGTGGTAAGGTCTCCGCATGACCGTACGAATCGTCACTGACAGCACCGCCGACCTGCCGGAACATCTCGTCCGTGCACTGGGTATCGTGGTCGTGCCCCTTCATATCTACTTCGGCGCCGACCGGTTCAGAGACGGCGTTGATATCTCACACGATGAGTTCTACCGGCGCCTCACGGCAGGCACCGGCCCTTTGCCGCGGACCGCAGCCCCATCGAGCGCTGACTTTGCGTCTGCGTACGATGCCCTCGCCGCCGACTCGGAGGGAATAGTATCCCTGCATCTCTCGAGCGCCCTGAGCGCCACATACCGATCAGCAGTTATCGGCGTGAGGGAGTCGACGCGTCGCTGCCGTACGGAGGTAGTCGATAGCACAAACGTGTCACTCGGGCTCGGACTCCTCGTGCTACAGGCAGCCGAGCTTGCGCGTGGTGGGGCGTCTCTCGATGAGATACTTGACGCCACCAAATCAGCGATACCGCGAATCCGCTTCTTTGGAGTCCTGGACACCCTCGAATACCTGCGCCGGGGTGGTCGTATCGGCCGCGCCAGCGCTTTGCTCGGCTCTGTTCTCCAGGTAAAGCCAATCGTCGGTCTCGTTGATGGGGTGGCCTACCCCATCGAACGCGCACGCGGGCGAAGGAGAGCGCTTGCCCGGGTGTGCGGACTTATCTCAGAGTCCGGTCGGATAGCGCGTGCGGCGGTAGCACACACGACGGATGAGGCCGGGATGGAGTCATTGGCGCAGTATTTTACAGGCATCGAGCCAGAATTGGATCTCGTGCGTGCGCGCTGCGGAGCCACGTTGGGCACCTATCTTGGACCGGGGGCTTTCGGCACCGGCCTGATTCTTGCCGATTCATGACATCACGCGTCGCCTGGCTCGAAAGCGGGCACACAGCAGCGGGCCAAACAGTTCAGCCAGCAGGACCAGCACCCAGACGCGGCCCTGCAGCACGTTATAGTCGGCAAGCAGCCTGTCCCAGGGATGCCCAACGACGTAGTGACCGAAGACGAATTCGAATATGACGGTCGCCACGAGCCAGATAACCCCCACCTGCAACAAGACTGTGGTTCTTTCAAGCGCCTGAATCTTTACGAGCACATACGAGCCCACGAGAATCACGGCACACAGGATTACCGTGGCCAGGTAGTGAGCAGGCATTTCGCCGAGGCGCGGAACCAGGACGTATACGCGCAGCACCCCGTTCAGCACTCCTGCTATCGCGAACAGGAGCCACATCACAATCACACTTCCCAGCAACCGTCCACTCATGTTCAAACCACCTTCCGGCTGACTGGTCTATTCAATTGCCGGCCGTCCGGCAATGCTTAAAGAACCAGTATGACATGCCGAGTCCGGCCAGGGCGATAACAGCCCAGAGAATAGCGAGCCCGGAATCCGTTGGCTCACCAGCCCTCGACAAGAACCAGGTCATACCGAGCAGTGCCAAGCCTATGGTACTCGCTTTGACCAGGATAAAGCCCGCAAGAATGGGACCCCACAAGTGACTGCGTCGCAGCCAGGCAGCGCCGATGATAGCGACAGGAACTACGATGCCGAGATCAAGAACATAGACAAACATCGTAGGCGCACCGGCATCGAGTATCGACTGCGGTATCTCACCCGTCAGATAGAACGGTACTATCTGCGAGAACCAGATGATACAGAGCATGACGGCGAGCCAGACCATGAATATCCACACGGCGCGCCATGGGGTATTCCCATCGAATGCCCTGCGTAGAGAAGATGCATTCATACTGACACTGAGCGCAATCAGTGCAAGAATGGATAGCGAGAAGAGCGCCACGTACACGAGGAATAGATAGTTGAAGCTGTACGCAAGGGACGCTCCTGTATAGACGTAGAAGAAGTAACCCAGAAGTCCGAAAAGCATGAGCCTGCCACGCGGTGCACCGCGCCTGTAGGCGGAGAGAACGACCAGAGTGGCCGGCACTACAATGACAAGAGTGACGAGGTCGGTTCCCCGGTTCTGCGCAGTGACCCAGGCATTGTCTCTATAGACTTCCGGAATCAGCAGTCCGACCCCGCTCGCGATGGCGGCAAGCGTCGTTATCGCATATGAGAGGCAGGAAACAAGGCCGGATACCGGCCGGGAGCAGGATATGGATTCGGCAAGGTCGGACATCGTCGGTTCTAATCCGAAAGCTGACAATCAACGTCTTCCGTAATCGTACCGTCGGAGACGCAAAAACTCAAGCCGGGAGCCGCCCCACTCCAATCAACTGTTTCCCGATTCGCAAGGCAGGGTTCCCGCCGCACCGGTACGTACACTAAGGGGTGCATCTCACGCTGGATTCGCCTGCGAACCTTTCTCCACATGACCCTCGACGCCGACACCGCCTTCGTACACGTCCGGCCCCTGGGGCTCTCGTTCAATTATGAGCGGCTCACCACACTCCTTGCATTCCACAACGCCCGTACGAAGCAACGCCCATCCTCGATACACCGCCCCACATCGACTACACACAGCCCTTGGTGCCATCACTCTCTCCCCCGTCACAGAATCACCCAGGGAGACTTTAACACTGCCTAGCAACTAAGATGTCAAGGGGTCGCTACGAACCCACGCTGGACGAAAACCTTCGGAAGGAGACCGTGGCTACACCGTCTGAGGCACTTTTCCTTAAGTCCATAGAACTCCCACAGAGGGCGTCCGGACACCGTATCTCGCCCGTGCTGCTAGAATTGCACACAGTCACATGGGAACACAGGGCAGAGCCGCAGGTCAGGGCGCGGATACAGTGAAGATCGTCACCGACAGCGTCGCGTGCCTGCCACCCGACATGGTCCGTGCTCACGGCATTCACCTGATCCCGGTGCGCATAAGCGTCACGGGCAGGACATACAGCGACACCGGGGAGGAACTGCCTCCAGGGCTGATCGATGCCTTCCGTGTTGCTCCGATAGACACGACTCCCTGGCCGCCGGAGCATTACGCCCGCATATACAACACCATTGCAGCGGACCATGCCTCTATCGTTCATGTCGTGGCCTTCTCCCGGTTCACTTCAACGATGTCGCTTGCAAAAGAAGGAGCCATCCTCGCCCAAGAACGGCATCCCGGTTTGAAAATCGAGATTGTCGACTCAAGAGCAACGGGAATGGCACAGGGATTCGTGGCGCTTACCGCCGCGCGTGCGGCGCAGACCGGGGCGACCATTGAGACGTGCTGCCAGGCGGCAAGAGAGATGGCCGACCGCGTGGCATCCATATTCGCGCTGGAAAGCCTCGACCATGTCGCGAGGACAGGTCGGGTCACCCGCCTTGCAGCATGGGCGAGCTCGCTTCTGAGGGTTACACCTGTCGTGAAGCTGTCGCAGGGCCGGGAACAACCGCTGTTTCTCGCACGGTCGCGCACCCGGGCGATACGACGAATGGTCGACCTCATTACAGCCGCGCCGGGGGAGGAGTCAGCCGTGCACGCAGCCGTGATGGAGTCAGATCCATCCGGCGACGGCGACAGACTGGTCCGCCTGCTGCAACAAGACACCGTTCTGGCCGAATGCCATCTTGTCCAGTTCACACCGGTTATGCGCATCGTGGGCGGCCCGGGTGTACTGGGCGTGGCGTACTATACCGGAGACTGACCGCGACAATACTGCGTAGCTACACGCGGCCTGCCCGCGATTGGACGTAATCGGAGCATACCGCTACAATACGGATACATGAACCGCTCGGCACGGGCCGGTGGCTTACGAGACGACACTTGAGAACACTGCATTAGGCCATCCGCAGCCGGTACGAAGAGACCGCCCCCACCCTCCGCAGTCTCCCACTGAGAACAGTTCACGGTGCGCACGCGCACCGGAGGCGCACAGGTGTATTTGTAGACACCGACGAAGAGATACGAATGACACAGAGAAATGACATACGAAACGTGGCGATTATCGCTCACGTCGACCACGGCAAAACGACGCTCGTTGATGCGTTGCTGAGGCAGAGTCACATCTTCCGGGAAAACCAGAAAGTGGCTGACCTGATTATGGACAGCTACGACCTGGAGAGGGAGAAGGGCATTACCATCATGGCCAAGAATACGGCCGTGACCTACGGTAATGTGAAAATCAACATCATCGATACCCCGGGGCATGCCGACTTCGGTGGTGAGGTGGAGCGGGTCATCAACATGGCAGACGGGTGTCTGCTGCTCATCGACGCCGTAGAGGGCCCGATGCCGCAGACCAAGTTTGTCCTGAGTCAGGCGCTGGCCAGAGGTCTCGCACCTATCGTGGTCATCAACAAAGTCGACCGACCCTACGCCAAGCCCGACGTCGCGCTGGGACTTACACAGGATCTCTTTCTTGAGGTGGCGACAATAGCCGAGCAGCTCGATTTTCCCGTCCTGTATGCGAGCGGCAAAGAGGGCTGGGTCTCGACAGACCCCGAAACCACCGGGACCAACGTAGCCCCTTTGTTCGACTGCATACTGGAGAGCGTCCCTCCTCCTGAGATCGAGGACGGCCCGTTTCAAATGCTGGTCTCCAATCTCGACTATGACAACCACAAGGGCAAGATAGCGATAGGTCGCATCTGGCGCGGCTCTGTTGCCCCACGTGACGCGGCTGTCAGCCTTCACGCCGACGGCGAGGCGCGCCGATTCGATGTCGCCGAGGTGTTGACCCACCACGGACTGAGCCGGGTCGGCGTACAGCTCGCAGAGGCTGGAGACATCGTCGCAATTACAGGCCTGAAACAGGTGGCCATAGGCGATACGCTGGCAAGTCCTGAATGTGCCGAGGCCCTTCCGCGCATCGAGGTTGCCGAACCGACGATAGAGATGACCTTCGGCGTAAACACCTCGCCGTTCGCGGGTCGAAGCGGCACATATTGCACCACACGGCAGCTGCGTGAGCGTCTGTACCGGGAACTCGAAACCAACCTGAGCCTGCGCGTTCAGGATTCAGACAGCCCGGATACGTTCGTAGTCAGGGGACGCGGGGAATTGCACCTTGCCATCCTTATCGAGTCGCTGCGTCGCGAGGGCTACGAATTCGAGGTCTCTCAGCCGGAGGCCATAACCAGGACGATAAACGGCGTTCTCACTGAGCCGGTAGAGCACCTGCGTATCGATACGAAGGACACGTACATCGGCGTCCTGACCGAGATGCTGAGCAAGCGACAGGCAGAGCTTCTCAATATCCATAATGACGGTGACGGCAACGTCCGTCTCGATTTCCGCATCCCCACGAAGGGCCTCATCGGCTTCAGAGGCGCGTTTCTTACGGCAACCCGCGGCGAAGGTATCATGAACACCGTATTCATAGGGTTCGAGCCCTGGCGCAAGCACCTTCCCCCGGGCCGCAGCGGCGTCCTGGTAGCTTCCGACCCGGGCATCGCGCTCGCCTACGGGCTCGAGAACGCCCAGGAACGCGGTGCGCTATTCATCGATCCGGGGACAGCGGTATACGAGGGCATGATTGTCGGTATGAACACCCGTCCGCAGGATATTCCCGTCAATGTATGCAGAGAGAAGAAGAAGACGAACATGAGATCCTCCACAGCGGACATCATGGTCCGCCTTCAGCCACCGATCAGGCTCAGCCTCGAACAGGCCATGGATTTCATCGAGAGCGATGAACTGCTCGAGGTGACGCCTGACAGCCTGCGCCTGCGAAAGAAGCTACTCAACCACACGCAGCGGCTTCGCGCGCTGTCTTCTTCCCGCAAGTCGGGCGAGCAACAGGCTTCCTGCGCAGGCCGATAGCGAATCGTCCTTAGGGGCGCTTCCGACGGAGACATATGCGCACCGGCGCCGCTTATCCTTGCCACTGCTGCACGCGGTGCTGTCACACCCGAAACCATAACGGCCACGATCACAGCGTAAATGGTCTCGCAGTTCTTCCAGCCACTGCCCGCGTGGTCCGGTATGCACTCGCACCCTGGTGTGCGTGTCATCTCGCGCTCTGCGCGACCCGGCGAGGGCCTCGCCTTCTGCTGCACAGCGCCTCC
>CAZKHH010000101.1:0-6213 GCA_964552485.1 uncultured Dehalococcoidales bacterium
TTAACGCGGAGGCGGCCAGGCTCGATTCGGTCCTCGCTCTGGTGAAGGAACGGGGCGCTGCAGTCATCGGCCTCACGATGGACGAGAAGGGCATCCCGTCGGACCCGGCACGGCGGGTGGAGCTGGCGCACAAGATAATCGAGCGCGCGGAGAGCATCGGCATCAGACGTGAGGATGTGGTCATGGACTGCCTCAACCTTCCCGCGGCGGCCAATCCGGAGGCCACATCGACCCTGATCTCAGCGCTGGAGACCGTTAACAAGGAGCTCGGAGTGAACATGACGCTCGGGCTCAGCAACGTTTCCTTCGGGCTGCCGGACCGCGACCGCCTGAACGGCATGATGCTTGCCATCACCATCTACCTGGGCGTGAACTGCCCGGTCGTAGACGTCGCGAAGGTGCGGCCGTATATCCTCGCGGCAGACGCGCTCCTCGGCAGGGACCAGTACATGCGCCGGTTCATCAAGGACTTCCGCGCCAGGCAGAAGAGCTGACACGTGTTCCCGGCCATGGCTTCGGTGAAGAAGAATGCTGGGCTATTAATTGGCGCCGATTCCATCGTCCGGCATTTTGTGCACCACCTGCACCCTCAATGGGCCTCTCTTACGCAAGCACATTGATCACAATACAAGGCCTGGCCTGTCCAGCTTCGCACTGTCTACGGTCCGTGCGGACCACCAGGCTCTCCGGGCTGGCGTTGCGCCAGCCCGGAGTATTGAACGCCTACTACGTCAATCCAGGATAGCCCCCTTGCTTGCCGATGACACGCGTTCGGAATACCGCTTCAGATACCCTGAACGGACGCGGGGCACGAATGCAGGAACTGCAGCGAGTCTGCTCTGGAGATCCGCATCGTCAAGCTCTACATCGAGCCTGCAGCGGGGTATATCTATGCTGATTATGTCACCATCGCGCAGCGCAGCGATCGGACCGCCCTCTGCCGCCTCCGGGGAGACATGCCCGATGGAGGCGCCGCTCGTTGCGCCAGAAAACCGGCCGTCAGTCACCAGTGCCACGCTCTTATCAAGGCCAAGCCCCTTAAGCAGGGATGTGCAGTCAAGCATCTCGCGCATGCCTGGCCCACCCTTGGGTCCTTCATAGCGTATTACGACCACATCCCCGGGCTGGACCTGTTTGGCCATGAGAGCGTCCGCTGCGTCCTCCTCACTGTCGAATACTCTCGCCGGGCCACGATGGACAAGCATCTCGGGCGCTACGGCGCCACTCTTGACCACAGCACTCTCAGGAGCGAGGTTCCCGTACAGTATGGTAAGGCCTCCGGTATCGCGGAACGGGTTATCGCGAGGCCGGATTACTTCTTCGTTCCATATTCGCGCCGAGGCGATGTTCTCGCCAACGGTCTTCCCCGTCACCGTGATTGTCGTAGTATCCAGAAGATCAGCGATGCGTGTCATCAGGGCCTGGATACCGCCGGCATAGTAGAAGTCCTCGATATGATAGCTGGATGCGGGCGCCAGCTTCACAAGCTGCGGGGTCGCATCCCGTATTGCATTCAGCTCTTCAATCAGGAAGGAGAGACCGGCATCATTCGCAATCCCCATCAAGTGAAGTACGGAATTGGTGCTTCCACCCATCGCCATATCGGTCACAAACGCGTTACGCAGTGACGAGGCCGTTACGATATCCCGTGGTTTCAGGTCGCGGCGTATGAGTTCAACAGCCTGGCGACCGGCTTGTTTCGCCAGCCAGATGCGCTCGGAGAACACCGCGGGGACAGTGCCGTTGCCGGGAAGCCCGAGCCCCAGTGCTTCTGTAAGGCAATTCATCGTATTCGCCGTCCACATGCCCGAACAGCTGCCACAGCCGGGGTTGACACAGCGTTCCATCGCCGCCATCCGTTCTTCGGAGAGCGTGCCGGCTGCCAATTCGCCCAAGGCCACGAGCAACATGCTTCCGTCCAATTCGGTGCCGACATCGTCGGGCATCCGGCCACTCAACATGGGTCCGCCGCTCACGAACACCGACGGAATGTTCACGCGGGCACAGCCCATCAGCATCCCGGGCACAATCTTGTCGCAGTTCGGAATGAAGACCAGCCCGTCAAACCGGTGCGCTTCGGCCATGAGTTCCACCGAATCAGCGATCACTTCCCTCGTCGGAAGGATGTAACGCATGCCCAGATGACCCTGGGCGATACCGTCGCAGCCGGCTATCGTGTTGAACTCAAACGGTGTGCCTCCCGCCTCCCGAATGCCTGCCTTGACAGCTTCGGCAATGGTCCTCAGGTGGACGTGTCCGGGCACTATCTCACTGAAACTGTTGACCACGCCCACAAATGGCTGTTCGATCTCGTAATCGTCGACGCCAACTGCGTGCAGCAACGACCTCGATACGGAACGAGAGGGTCCCGACTTGGCAAGATCACTTCTCATACTGTTTCCTCCTTATCGATGATTTGTCATGTGAGGCGCAGGAGCGCCGGTCAGCGACCTGCAAATGCCTGCACGGGTACTTGAAAGGGCGGACGCCCTTGGGTCTCAGCGTACAACAGCCGTTACGGAAAAGACAGGCCAGCTGAGCGCCTCAGTCGTCGCTGCGTCAACAAATCCGCCGGTTCATCAAGGACTTCCGCGCCATGCAGAGGGCCACGGAATAGGCTCGGCAGCCCCTTGATTTGGTGCATCGAACCGCGTGTGCGATTATACGGGAACGGTCCAGACAACTCCTGAAAACGACTGAAGGTGGAGGCGAGGAAGATGGCTGAACAGGAGAACCGACATACCAACCGGGAAGCACCAAAAGAAACAAACCGGCGTGGCCACAACGGGAACTCGGGACACGGCGATTCAGGCATGAGCGAGCAAGAGCACCATGCCATGATGATTGCCGATTTCCGCCGGCGCTTCTGGGTATCTCTTGGTCTCACCATTCCCGTACTGCTGCTCTCGCCACTGATACAGAGCTTCCTCGGCATCGAGGGGCGCCTGGACTTCCCGGGCGACAGCTACTTGATGTTCGCGCTTTCGTCCGTCATCTATTTCTATGGCGGATGGCCCTTCCTCCAGGGTATCGCCAGCGAACTGCGGCAGAAGGCCCCGGGGATGATGACACTGATAGCGGTCGCCATCACCACGGCATACGCCTACAGCAGTGCAGTCGTATTTGGCCTCAGCGGCTCGGTATTCTTCTGGGAACTCGCCACGCTTATCGATGTCATGCTGCTCGGTCACTGGCTGGAGATGCGCTCGATTGTGGCTGCTTCATCGGCCGTGGAAGAGCTGGCGAAGCTGATGCCTGCCGAAGCACACAAGCGCATGCCGGACGGCAGCACTCAGGATGTTCCCGTTGAGGAACTGGAACAAGGCGACAAGGTGCTTGTCAAACCGGGAGAGAAGGTTCCCGCCGACGGCAAGGTCACCGAGGGAGAGAGCGGCGTCAACGAGGCGATGCTCACCGGGGAGTCGAAACCCGTGCCCAAGAAGGCGGACGACGAAGTTATCGGCGGCTCCATAAACGGCGAAGGCTCGCTGACGGTGCAGGTCACGAAGACAGGGTCTGAGTCCTACCTCGCGCAGGTGACGGAGCTCGTGAGGAGCGCACAGGAGAGCAAGTCGCATACACAGGGTCTGGCGGACAGGGCAGCGCTGGTCCTTACCATCATCGCCCTGGCAGGGGGAGCTATCACGCTCATCGTCTGGATAGGCCCCCTGGGACAAGACTTCGTCTTCGGGCTGGCGCGTATGGTCACCGTCATGGTCATCACATGTCCGCATGCGCTCGGCCTGGCCGTTCCGCTCGTGGTAGCGGTATCGACATCCCTGTCGGCTAAGAACGGTCTCCTCATCAGGGACCGTGATGGCTTCGAACAGGCGCGCGACATCAATGCCATCCTGTTCGACAAGACAGGTACGCTGACAGAGGGCCGGTTCGGTGTCACGGAAGTTATCGCGCTGAACAACGGCATGAGCGATGACGACATTCTGAAATATGCCGCCTCGGTGGAGGCCAACTCGCAGCACCCTCTCGCCAGGGGCATCGTGGAATCAGCGGGTGAGACCTTCGCCCTGCAGGACTTCACATCGATACCCGGAAAGGGCGCAAAGGCCACAGTGAACGGGAAAGAGGTGATGGTGGTAAGCCCCGGGTATCTCGAGGAGAACGACATCAAGGCGGAAGATGAACGCCTGGACGAGCTCTGGTCGCAGGGCAAGACGATTGTATTCCTCCTGATCGACGGAGAACTCAGGGGCGCGATCGCGCTCGCGGACGTCATACGGGAGGAGTCAAAGCAGGCCATTTCCGAATTGAAGGAGATGGGCATAAGCTGCATGATGATAACGGGCGACAATCAGCAAGTGGCGGAATGGGTCGCCAAACAAGTCGGCCTGGACGAGTACTTCGCGGAGGTCCTCCCGGACAAGAAGGCGGAGAAGGTGAAAGAGGTACAGGCCCGCGGCCTGAAGGTCGCCATGACCGGCGACGGTGTTAACGACGCACCCGCGCTCGCACAGGCGGATGTCGGCATCGCCATCGGCGCAGGGACCGATGTCGCTGTCTCGAGTGCGGACATCGTGCTCGTGCGCAGCAACCCCCTCGACGCTGTATCCGTCATCAAGCTGTCAAAGGCCACGTACAGAAAGATGCAGCAGAACCTGGCCTGGGCGACCGGCTACAACGTAATCGCGATTCCGCTTGCGGCGGGCGTGGCCTACGGCGCCGGCATCGTGCTCGACCCATCGGTGGGGGCTGCGCTCATGGCGGCGAGCACCGTCATCGTTGCCATCAACGCGAAGTTCCTGAACGTGGAGAAGTAGAGACGCATGATGGCCTCTCCGTCCGGCGCAGGCGGCGAAGGCCAGAAGATGCTCGCAGTTGCCGGGGGCTACTCCGTGTCTCGCCGGGGCGCGCCGTAGATGTACCAGTAGGCGAGGCCGACGAACAGCGCGCCGCCGATGATGTTCCCCAGCGTCACGGGCACCAGGTTGCCGAGCAAGAACTGCCCCCACGTCACGTTCGCCCCGTAGAGCATGCCCGCCGGTATGAAGAACATATTGGCGATGCTGTGCTCGAAGCCTATCGCGACAAATGCCATGATGGGGAACCAGATACCGAGTATCTTTCCCGTGACGTCATCAGCGGCCGCCGCAAGCCATACGGCAAGACAGACCAGCCAATTGCAGCCGATGGCCTTGACGAACAGCGGCAGGAAGTCCTGCGTCCCTTTGCTCTGTGCGATGGCCACGATGTTTGCGTGCCACGGGTCGAGAAGGAAGAGTCCGGCGAGGTAGGCAAGCACGTACGCAACAAAGAGCGAGCCAACGAAGTTGCCGACGTAGGAAAGGCCCCAGTTCCGCGCGAGCGCCGTCCAGCGCGTGCTGCCGTTGAGAACGGCCGGTATGCAGGTGGCAGTGTTGCCGGTGAACAGCTCCGCGCCCACCAGGATGACGAGCATGAGGCCCACAGGGAACACCGCCCCGAAGATGAGCTTCTGAAGGCCCGGGTTATCGGCCGCGATTCCCGGCACGCCGCCGCCGACGATAACCGCGAGGATGCCGCCGAGCGCGATGTATGCGCCGGCGAGAAAGCCCAGCGTAAGGAGGCGGCCGGTGTCGAGCCCCATCTTCGCGCAGCCCACCGCATCCATAGAGCAGGCGGTATCTTTCGGTGACTTGAAGGTCATCGTAGTGTCCCTCCGGGTCGTTCTCGCGCGAAGCGCGCAGTCGTACGAGTCTACGTGTGCCAGTTAGCACGCGTCAAGAGAAGGGGGCGGGGGAGCCCCACTTCAGTACCGCGCAGGACGCTTACTGTGCCGCGGACACGGGGGTCGGCGGTCCGCCCACGGTCGCGCGCCCTCTCCAGCTGTCCTGCAAGGCGGAAGAGAGTTGATTCCTCGCCGAAACGGGCCACGAGCTGGACGCCGACAGACTGTCCCTCGGTCTACCAGTACAGCGGCACCGACATGGCCGGCTGGCTGGTCGCATTAAACGGTGGAGTGAACATGGATAGCCTCGAATATCTGCAGGACAGCCCCTTCATATTGGCCAGTGCCTCAATGAGGCCGGGCCAGTTGAGCTCACCGAGGAACCGCAGCGCTCACCTCTGCGCACTATCACGCCTGAGCGTGCCGATGCCTAAGGCCGGTGCAGCGAATGTCGGCGTCAAGCGCGGCAGCAACAAAAGCCACGAAAAGAAGCGGCCATATACCTTAGGACATACAGACTTCAGATAATCTCTGGCAGCCTTTGAGATATA
>CAZKHH010000102.1:0-6148 GCA_964552485.1 uncultured Dehalococcoidales bacterium
GCCCGAGAGCAGGTGCATGTCATCCGGTGTTCTCCTGTCGGAGCAGCTGAGGCCGACCATACCGCCCTCGGCGAATGCAAACGTGACTATGGCATCTGCGCCCGCGGACCTTATCTCCGCCAGCTTGGCGGGTGTCAGCGGCTCGCCACCGACCCGGCAGGTCAGCCCGGACAGATCATGCTCCATCTGTCTGGCCAGATGGCAAAGGCGCACTGCTGAGTTGGGAGACGCGAACAGAATGCAGCCATCTCCCTGTTCGAGCACTCGCAGAACGTGTTCCAGGACGCGGTCCACCTGTTCGCCGCTCACGTATTCGGGTGCAGGCATAGGGCAGCCGAACGCCCTGCCGGCGTACACGGCATACAGGGTGGCCAGCCGCTTGGCCAGCGCCGGCTTCACTGCGTTTGCAGCCACGGGCGAGAACCATCGCGACGGCGGTGCACCCATCTTGCTCGACTGAAGCAGCATGGCCATACCGGCGGCCGAGGGAAGTATCGGCATCCAGAGAACGGTCGGTTTGTGCAGCAGACCGTGGCTTCTGAGCATCACGGCCTGGCAAAGCGCGTGGTAGGCAGACCTTTCGAGGTTGGCTGTGGTGCGTGTGCGCGGGCCGCGGCTTCCGCTGCTGCCGATGCCCAGGCCCGGCAACAGAAGCGGATTGTTGAAGTCGTCAGGTCGGCAGCGAAAGGAGGTTGTACCCCGCACCACGTCCTTCCTGCCCTTGAATTCGTCGATTGTCACGTATACACCGGAGGCGTAAAGCTGCTGCAGAGTCGCCTCTATCCCGTCGGCGTGAACCATTCGTTCGAGGTCGCTGTAGTCACAGCCGGCCGACCGCAGCAGCGGGTGGTACGGACTGCGCGGGTTTTCGAATACCGCCCGTCTCATGAGGGACAGGAAGTTCAAATGGCGATTGTGAAGCCGCTCGAGAATGACCTCGCTGCCGCGCTCGGGAGTTGCCGTTTCACGCAGGAAACCTCTCAACTGCCACGCAAAGCGGGCGTAGGCGATGGTCTGGCCGATGAAACTCATGGTGTCAGTTGCCGGAATTGCAGTCTGCGAATTCTACCATGAACGTTTCGCTCGTGGTTTCCCCGTGGTGTGAGGTGTTCTGGCGATCGAGGCGACCGCAGGACGACATGCATGTAGGGCGAACTGCCTACGTCAGGAGTGGCTTCCGTGCTCACAGGAGTGTGGTTATTCGGCGCGTTTCCAGGCCACATGAGGGGCGGCAACCCGCGTATAATCGTGCGACGGCATCACGAGGTGGGTCATGGTGGTGTGGTGCGCGGGTACTTCGGATTGAGGATGGGGGGGCAGGCAGCGCCTCTCGGTATGCCGGGGTATCAACGATGCACGCACCGAACACCCCATGTGGCAGCATCCCCGTGGCGAAGCCGGATATCCGGGAAGAGGATATCGCCGCGGTGGCGTCCGTACTCCGCTCCGGACGGTTGGCCCAGGGCAGCATAACCGCGGAGTTCGAGCAGTGTTTCGCCCGTTACGTCGGCGTGCGTCACGCCGTTGCGGTCAGTTCGGGCACGGCCGCTCTGCATCTTGCGCTCCTCGCACACGGCATCGGCCCGGGCGACGAGGTAATCACCACTCCGTTCACCTTCGCTGCCACGGCGAATGCCATCCTCTTCACGGGAGCTACACCTGTCTTCGTCGATATCAACGCATTCACGTTCAACTTAGACGCAAATCTCATCCAATATGCCGTTACAAGTCGCACACGCGCCCTGCTTCCCGTGCATCTCTACGGGCAGCCATGCGACATGGACATCATCTCGGACATCGCGGAGCGGAACGGGCTGGCGGTCATTGAAGACGCATGCCAGGCACACGGCGCCGAGTGGGAGGGAAAGAGGGTCGGAAGCTTCGGCACAGGGTGTTTCTCGTTCTACCCGACCAAGAACATGACCACCGGCGAAGGCGGCATCGTCACTACGGATGATGCGGGCATTGCGGAGCACGTGCGGGTCCTGCGAAGTCACGGCCAGACGGGAAGGTATCTCTCGACGCATCTCGGATTTAACTATCGCATGACTGATATTGGCGCTGCGCTGGGTATATGCCAGGTTGAAAGACTGGAAGAATACACGAGGGCCCGTATCGAAAACGCACAACTCCTGACGAAGGGGCTCGCCTGCGTGCCCGGGCTGCTGACCCCGAGAGAAGCCGCACGGGCTCGACATGTGTTTCACCAGTACACGATACGGGTGATTGCTGGTTTTCCCATCTCTCGAGAGAAGCTGAGGGCGTACCTTTCGTCCAGGGGTGTGGAAACCGCGGTGCACTATCCGCGCCCTCTCCATAAGCAGTCTTACTACCATGGCCTCGGGTACGGAAGGCTCAAGTTGCCGGTTGCGGAGCAGGCCTCAGAGGAAGTGCTCTCTCTTCCCGTTCATCCGGGACTAAGCAGCCACGACGTAAGACACATAGTGTCCACTCTGTCGAGATTGGAGGAGTTCCATGGCTGAATACGGCGTGTGTGACAGGGCTGGCATCGGTACGAATATGAATGCCGGTCCAGGTGTCACGATAGAGGACGGGGCAATAATTGGCCGCAATGTCACTCTGGTCGCGGACGTTGTGGTTAAGCGCGATGCCGTCATCGGCGACAACGTGATTATCGGCTACCGAGATGATGCCAGGGCTGAGTCGTTCGCTCCCGAAGAACGGCTGGTAGTCATTGGTGAGAGCGCGAAAGTGCGAAGCGGCGTTGTCATCTATTGGGGTGTATCCCTTGGTGATTGTTCACAACTTGGTCACAACGCCGTCATTCGTGAGCGTACTGAGATTGGCGGTAATACGTATGTCGGTCCACTTACATTCGTCGAGCACGACACGAAGATTGGGGACTTCGTCGGAGTACAGACGAAGTGCTACCTGACGGCGCGCTGCGATATCGGCTCATACACGTTTCTTGGCCCTGGTGTCGTGACGTCGAACGACAACGCCATGCGACATCAGAGAACGGGGCATGGGCGTTATCTTGTCGGACCGCAGACGCAAAGATACGTGCGCGTTGGTGCGGGTGCAGTCTTGCTCCCAGGCGTCATTCTCGGAGAGGGCTGTGTTGTGGGGGCGGGTAGTGTGGTAACGCGCGACATACTTCCATATAAGGTTGCTATGGGCGTACCCGCACGCGTTGTCGGTGATGCGCCGTGCGACGATAACGTAATCGAAGGAGGTGTATTGCTTTGAAACCGTCAACGCCGCTCCGGGTGGGTGTCATCGGGGTTGGTGCCATGGGTGCTAAGCACGCGCGTGTCTACTCGCAGATGCCGGATGTGGACCTGGTTGGAGTTGTGGATAAAGATGATGCCATTGCGTCACAGGTTGCCGAGGGTTGTTTCTGCCGTGCATGCAGATCTGCCCAGGAACTCGCAGACCATGGAGTGCGGGCTGTGAGTATCGCGGTGCCAACTTCACAGCACGCCGACGCCACTTTGGAAGCCATCTCGTGTGGACTGCATGTTCTCGTCGAAAAGCCTCTCGCTGAGTCTGTGAGCTGTACTGAACAGATGGTCACGGCTGCGCACGAGGCCGGTGTCCATCTCATGGTGGGACATGTTGAGAGGTTCAACCCGGCCGTACGGAGGCTCAAAGAGTGCATTGATGAAGGCGTCCTCGGCCATGTGGTCTCGATGTCCGCGCGACGCATGGGACCGTACAGTCCCCGTATTCAAGACATGGGCGTAATCCTCGATCTAGTGATACATGACGTGAATGTGATGACTCATCTGTGTAATGAGTCGGTGCGACGTGTGTACTCCACGGCGGGGATAGTGATCCACACGAGCGAGGACCATGCCACCGTCGCTCTCACATTCGGTAAGGGGGCGACGGGTGTGATTGAGGCGAACTGGCTCTCCCCGCAGAAGGTCAGAACGCTTATGGTTGTGGGTTCCGAGGCAGTTGCGCTGGTCGATTACATCGCCATGACGCTCGATATATGCAAGGATGAAACACTCCATCGTGTGAGGGTAGAGAAGAATGAGCCGCTTCGAGCAGAGCTCGAGCATTTTATGACGTGCTGTACAGACGGCGTATCTCCTCTGATCAGCGGCCCGGATGGTGCCTACGCCGTAGAGGTTAGCCTGGCGGCCATGAAATCCGCCTCGATGCTTCAGGCTGTTTCATTGTAAAGCATGTCGAATGACTCTTCGATGCGTTGTCGAATGCCGGCCGTAATCTAGTAGCGAACCTGTAGTGCTGTAAGGGAAACGATACTTGACAGTGTTCTCTGTGCATTCTTCGCGCACGCTCGATCGTATTTGGTGGCCTCGTGGGTGCCAATGGAGTACCAGCATCGCTCTCAGCTTTGTGGAACAGAACGCTGGAAGCTGCCGTTCTTCGGACTTGCGGCAGAACCAGGAGAATCCTGCCCTTGTATGCTGCTTTGGCTGGGACGGGCAGACTCGCCGAAAGGGGACGAGGCAATTGTTCGCGACAACAACAGACGTAGTAAAGACTGGCCTTTGTTCTGGATGCGGCGTGTGCGCAGCCCTGTGTCCAACTGGGGCCATTTCCATGGTGGAAGACGTCAGGCGCGGGGTCTATGAACCTGTGCGGGAGGTTGGAAAGTGCAGCATGTGTGGGCTATGCGTCCAAATATGCGCCGGTCATGCTCTTGAGCTGCAGGAAGCCCGGATACCACCCCCTGACCGGTCCGTGGATGGGTTGCTGTGGGGGAACGCCCGGTGCTACGTCGGCGCGGCGAAAGATAGAGATACCCGGTTTCGTGGTGCGTCAGGAGGTATGGTCACGACAATACTGATGCATCTACTTGACTCGGGTGTCATCGATGGTGCCATCGTCGCTGTCGCGTCAGAACGTCAGCCGCTGCGGCCCATAATGAAAGCGTGCCGTAGTACCGATGAGATCAGACGGGCGGCTACTTCACGCTACTGTCCTGTTGAAATGAGCCACGCTCTGCGGCAAACCCTTTACGGTGATGGCACGTATGCCGTGGTGGGGTTGCCCTGCCACATAAACTCACTCGTTAAGGCTCAGAACGTCTTGCCCCGGTTGAAAGACACTTATCCGCTCCTGTTGGGCTTGCTCTGTGGTCATACACCATCGTTCCTCGCAACCGACTACATACTCAGGATTTCCGAAATCGAGCAGAGTGAGGTCCAGCAACTGTCATATCGTGGACGTGGATGGCCGGGTGGTGTGCGCGTGGATACCCGCGGAAACCGGAGCGTATTCCACACGCACGAGGCATTGTGGCAGGGTCCGCTGGGAGCGCTCTTCATTCCTGAGTACTGCCTCATATGTGCCGACCACTTGAATCTACAGGCTGACCTTTGTTTTGGTGATGCATGGCTTCCGTGCACGTCTCGTGAAGACGGTGGACTATCCATCGTCATTGCGCGTACCGGACAGGGCCAGGACCTCCTCCAGCATATGAACGGCAAGCACATTGACGTCGTACGTGTTGGCCTATCGACGATTAGCGAGGCGCAGGCCGGATTTGCCTTCGCCAGGGGGCAGCCATCCCGGGCCCTGTGGCGCCGGCTGCTTCGACGGCCTGTTGTCAGACACTACGCGACCGTTGCCTATGACGCCTGTTCGGTTTCAGGTGTTCTTTCCGGACTTATGCATGCGTGGCTTGCGACCCTGTCTAGAATGCGAACACTCTGGCCCCTTCTACATGTTCTCTTCATCGTGAGAAAGGCTTTGAAGAGAACGGCCAGTCGCCCATAGTCGGGCTGTTGCATTTGTAATGAATCGAGGTCGACCGCATCGTCAGGACGGGAGCCAGATTAAGGTGGAGTCCTGCGGTCCGACTGGCTGTGTCGTGACCTTCCAGCCGATGACAGTGCCGTGTGAAGAGCTGACTGCCCGGGACAACGGCTACAATAGCGCCACGCCACAAAGCTCGCGCAGATAACCTGACGCCACAAGAATACGCAGAAACAACTACAGGACTATAATTGACACTGGTATCACCCGCGGAGCACGGTCAGTCAGTCCCCGGCGCATTCTTGAGCCCGATTTGTCCGTCGTTCATGAGTTGCCGATTTCGGGACTCTCGGTCGACACGAATGCCGGCAAATGACGGTTCAGACGGCTGAGAGAAAGGCGGGTTCACGAAGGAAAACTGGTCGGGGTGAGAGGATTTGAACCTCCGACC
>CAZKHH010000103.1:0-5845 GCA_964552485.1 uncultured Dehalococcoidales bacterium
CGCCCGTTCGTAGCCGCCCTGGAAATCGATGGCCTTGGAGGCCGGAATCGCGGCGCCGTTGCATACCGGGACGCCATACCGCCGCCATACCTGGTTGAACGCTGCTGCGTGGAGCGCTATCGCGATGTTGCCGAAATCGGGGGCGCCGGTTGTCATGTTCTGCGGGAACGTAAAGTCGTTCAGGAAGATGCGGGTACCGGGCTTGTAGATTTGTAGCAGAACGATGGGGGCGATGAGGTTGGCGCACGCCGAGACGAGTGCGCCGGCGATGCTCGCGGGTGCGGTTCCTCCGTAGACGGCTCCCTCCGAGATGCGTATGGGGAATCCCGCATCCGCGCCGTGGAGCGCCGCTCCTATGGCATCGCCGTAGTAGGTGAGCGGCGGCGAGAGGAGGCATGGCACGCACAGCTCGGCATCGACCGCCTGAGCCATGCGGATGCAGTACTCTTCGCTGCCCTTGGAGTAACCCTCGGTGAGGAACTTGCCGGAGTTGCGTATCTTACCCGCCATCGACTCGAGCAGGGCCATGCTGGGTGGCACATCCTTGAATGCGAAATAGGGAGTGTAACTCCAGAGGCCATGTACGGAATCGAGCGCATCAAGGACCTTGACGCCGTCGTAGAACTCCTTGCGCGTGGGTTGTCGCGGCTCCCACGTATCGAGGTCGATAGTATGGTGGCCGGGAAACGGCAGCATGTAGAGGTGGTTGCCGCCTATCATGAGGCTGCGGCGGCAATCGCGCGTCTTCACGTGGAATGTGCTCGGGCACTTGCGAAGCGCGTCCTCGACGAGGCCGGGCGGGTATCGGACGCGCCAGTCGTCGTAATCGACGCTGCAGCCTGCACGCTCGAGTATCTCAAGCGCGCCGCGGTGCTCGATATGGGCGCCGGTCGTCCACAGCACGCGGAGTGTGCTGCGGTGTATGTCCTCAAGCTGCTCCTCTGTCAGTATCTGGAGCGGCGGGAAATTGCGTGGATATCCTGTCAGTGCCACGAATCCTCCCCTCGCGGAGCCGGCCCGGGGCCGGTCCGTCAGACTATTCGAACGGGTAGTTGGGCGACTTCATGCTTTCGCGGTACTGCCGCATCTCGTGTTCGCTGATCAGCCCCGCCTTCTGGTAGTGGACCCGGGCTTCTTCGAGCACACGCTCGACCTCTTGTTCCTGCGATGCGGTAAGAGGCTGCGGCCTGTGCTCTTCGAGTATCTGTTCCATCCGGTTGCGTGCATGGTCGAGGCACGTCTTCTTACCGGACATGAGCCACTCGGGGTATGTCGTGCGGTCGGCCGACTGCGGCAGGAACTGTTCCTTTTTCCACCACTGGCGCGTGTGCGCCGCGTTGAGGAAGTGGCCCGGTACCGGTCCGGTCTGTTCGATGAGACCGAGTGCGAGCGAGTCGGTGTTGACGGTCACGCCCTGCATGAATCTTTGTACCATCCCGGCCATGTCGTCGTCGAGCACGGCCTGCAGCGGGTGATGCGTCAGCTCTCCGTAGACGCTGCCATGGAACAGGAGCGTGTTGGCTCCCGAGGTTCCCGCTGTCATCACGCGCATTGCCTTCTCGAGCGCGCACTGGTAGTCCGGTATCTTGGAGTTAGGGTACGCGGTCGTGAAATCGAGCGGCACGCCGTAGTGCTGGAACATCTGCGCACTGGCCGCGTTATGGATCGCAATCTCGATAGCGCCGAATGCCGGGGCGCCTGTGGCCATGTTCATTGGAGCGGTGAAGTCCTTGACGAGCACCCGCGTGCCGGGCCTGACAAGCTGTGCGAGGCAGAGCCCTGCTATCACCTCTGCATTGCCCGTAACCATCGCGCCTGCGATAGATGCAGGGGCGGTGCCTCCCATCACCTGGCCGCCGACGACGCGCAGGCAGAAGCCCGCTTCGACGGTGCGGAAGAGCGATTCCACAGCGTCACGGAACAGCGCGAGCGGGGGTGCCCAGGCGCAGGTACCGAGTATCTCGATGCCTATAGCCTTGGCCATCTCGATGGAGAACATCTCTGAGTCGTTGGAGAAGCCCACGCACTGGAACTTGCCCGAATTCCTGATGCGGGCTGCGAGACTCTCGAGCATCGCCATGCAGTCGGGCACTCCCTCGAAACCGAAATACGGGGTGTATGGCGAGAAGAAATGGACGGTGGGCAGCGCATCGAGCAGCCTGACCGCGTCGTAGTTCTCCTTGCGGGTGGCCTCGCGTGGCTCCCATGTCTCCGGGTCGACTGTCTTGTGGCCCGGAGCGACCGCGAGGCAGAGGTTGTTGCCGCCGAACATCAGCGTCCTGGAGGGATCACGCGCGGGCGCAGGAAAGCTGCTCGGTGCGCGCCTTAGGCAGTCCTCCACAAGAGCGGGAGGGATGCGTACACGCATGTGTTCGTGGTCGACCCTGCAGCCATTCTGTTCGAACAACCTGAGGGCGCGCTCATGCTCGATGTGGACGCCGGTGCTCCAGAGCACTTGGAGCGTACCGCGGTGAATCTCCTCGATCTGTTCATCGGTCAGCATTTTGAGTGGCGGGTAGCGGCGTGTGAACCCTCTCGAGAAATCCATCGCTATTTCCCCACGAGCTTCCGGGCCAGCTTTGCGGCACCCGGTGCGGTTGGATCATAGCCGTCGGCGCCTATGGTGTCTGCAAATTCCTGGGTGATGGCGCCTCCGCCCACCATTATCTTGACCGAGTCGCGCAGCCCCTCGGACTGCAATGTTTCAATCACCTTCCGCTGCTCGGGTGCCGTCATCGTCATGAGCGCGGACATGGCCAGAATATCGGGTTTCTGCGTTCGAACGGATTCCACGAACTGCTCCGCGGTGACGTTGATTCCGGCATCGTGGACCGTGAAACCTTCCGCCTGGAGAAGCGTGGCGACCATCGTCTTGCCGATTGTGTGGATATCGCCGTAGACCGTGCCGATGACTACTGTTCCTGTGCTCTGTCTCTCCGCTCCGGTGCGCTGGATCTCAGCCTCGATAACTGGCGTTGCAGCCGTCATCGCATCGGCCGCGCCGACCAGGTCGGGCAGGAACATATCCCCGCATGAGAAACCTTCGCCTATCTGGCGGATGGCATCGGTCATCGTCTGTAACGCCTCCGCGGGGCTGATTCCCGCTGCGATGGCCTTCTGTGCCCACTCTGCGGAGGCATCCGGATCGTAGTCGAGGATGGCTTGCTTCAGGTTACCGAGGATGTCGCTGCTCATTGTGAATAAGGCCCTCCTTAGTCTTCAAGAAGTGTGTCTTCGGCGTGGCGGACACACATTTGTTGCCCGTGGCGAGGGAGCGCCGGGCTGGCAACGTAGCCATTTTAGGTCGTGTGTCTGCCATATTCAACATGCGAAAGGCGGCCATGTGTGAAGCGGCTGACGGCCGACACGGGTATGATGTACAATTGAACAGCGCCTTTCTTACGAAGGCGCACGGAAGGAGTACTGGTGTCATGGCACGTAGCAAGGTAGCGGATAGCCCACGGGTCCTCAATGAAGTCGAGTCCAAGGCAATGCTCAAGGCTGCGGGTATTCCTGTGGTTGAAACACGGTTTGCAAAGACCAAAGTTGAAGCGGTTGCTATCAGCAAGGAGATAGGATTCCCTGTCGCCCTCAAGATAATGTCGCCTAACGTGGTCCACAAGAGCGATTCGGGCGGCGTGAAACTCGGAGTCGAGACGGGCGCGGGCGTCGAGAAAGCCATAACCGAGATGCGGTCATCCGTGAAGGCGGCGCAGCCCGACGCGAAGATAGAGGGCGTGTCCGTACAGGCTATGGCTCGCAAGGGAGTCGAGGTCATCATCGGTATGAGCAAGGACCCCCAGTTCGGTCCCGTTCTGATGTTCGGCCTGGGCGGCGTACTTGTTGAGCTGTTGAAAGATGTCTCATTCCGCATCGTGCCGGTTAGAAAGGTTGATGCGGCCGAAATGATTCGCGAGATCAAGGGCTTCCCGATGCTGCAGGGCTTCCGCGGGAGCGAGCCGGCGGACCTGGATGCGCTTGAGGACCTCATCGTGAAAGTGTCCGACTTCGTGGAGAAGAATCCGCAGGTCAAGGAGCTGGACCTGAACCCCGTGTTCGCCTACGGCGACGGCGCGGTGGCGGTGGATGCTCGTGTCGTGGTCGAAGACTAGAGGAATACTGATTTGGGAAACGGCCTGCCGGTCGATTGGCAGGCCGTTTCTTGTGTATCGCACTCGTGGACACAACCAGAAATCAGATCACCACGGCGTGAAGCGCCTGCGGAAGCAGATAGAGCTACGACATGTGCTGCTTCCTCCTCACAGGGAGGACCAGGATTGCTCCGTTTCAGTGCCTTCCGGGTAGTCTCCGCGATTGTCGCTGAAGTGCGCCGCGGAGACCGGTCCGAACGTCGAGCAAGAGCGTGTTCACACCGGACCTTTCGAGTCCGTGAAGGCCTGTGACAAGCGCCTCACCATCATTTCCCAGGTTGCTGATTGCAAGACACCACGTCGGATTGAAGTTTCGTTGCGCTTCACGGAGTGCACCTGTGAGCGGATGAGTCTCGACGGACCGTCGGAGCGCTTGTTCCTCAAAGGCAAGGACTTTCACCAGATTGGATTCGGAGGCGTCGCGCCGCCGGGCACCGAGCCTGAGACCTGCCACAGTGTGAACGGGTCGTATCTGCAGGGTCCGTGAGTATCGCTCGTGTGGCAGCAGGGCACTCACCAGGTCGAGCGCTCTCCGGACGAGTTCGCGGTCGGTTGTCGGTCTCGGGCGTTGGATTGTCTCCGGGGTTCCGTAGGCAATTATTGTCGTATTCACCCGCTCTCTACCCAGGGTCAGGGCCGCCGACAACAGTTCATATGCAAGTCGGTCTGCTTCGTCCTCATCGGCTACAGCAAGGTTGACCAGCAGAAGTCCTGTGGAACGGGGCTCGCTCGAGAACGTCTTTACAATCGGGCGCTGCAGCCGGGCCGTGTGCTTCCAGTCGACACTGTGGAGACGGTCGCCGGGTGTGTATGCCCGACTCCCCGCGTATTCCACGCCGGAATCGTAAGCCAGCATATGCGCAAGCGCCCCCGAGACGGCTGCCGACGTGGTAGTTCCTCCCTGAGAGTGTCCCTCCAGAAAACGAAGTGCTGCGAGCCTAAGAGCCCTCGCTCGCGGTATGACACTGAGCTTCAAAAGTTGGCATTCCCTTCCGACGGTGATGAGCCCCAGGGGGTCGGCCAGCACGACGTCCGATTGTATTGTCCTTGGGCCGCTCAGGAAGGGGCGCGTTGACACGTTGAACGTGAGAGGCGTTGGGCCAAGCCAGACCCTGTGCGGGGTGATTCCAACGGCGGATTGCCTGGCGCTGACGCCTGCTATAGAGCCGGCGGGTGCTGACACGCTGACCCGGGCGGTTGCTAGTTCGCCGGCAACGACGGAAACCGGTTCGCTATCGACGTTGAGGGGTAATCTTATCCTCCAGAGCCACACTGAGCTTTCTCCGACAATCGCTGCTGCCGCAAGGGCTGCGCCCGCCATCAGCGGGACGGAGCCGGACACAAGGCCCAGTACGAAAAGAGTCATCAGTGCGAGGACCAGCGATGCTCCAGTGACCGTGGGTCGAGGAAAGCCGCGTGCACGTTCGGGCAGTTCCACGTGCGCTGCTACCAGACTGAGTCCATACATCATTGGAACAAGTGTCGGGGCTGCCAAGGCCACCGCCCATATACCGACATAAGACTCGGCAAGAGCGAGTATAAAGAATAGAGAAACGCCGGAACTGACGACAAGTGCGTTGCGCCACGCTGCTGCTCCTGCCAGCAATAGGAGCAGGGCGAGCGCAAGGGATGCGAGCGATTCCAGGAAGCTTGCCTGGAAAGCGAATAATGCCAGCAGCACAGACGGGTAGAAG
>CAZKHH010000104.1:0-5801 GCA_964552485.1 uncultured Dehalococcoidales bacterium
GGCGTGAAACCACCCTCCCTTACACACGGTTCAGCGGCGAGGGCAAGCCGAAACGATGGATCGACCTGCAGCTCCCGCTCTACGCGCTCATGCTGCCGGAGCGACTCCGCGGCGAGGGTACGGTCAGCGCGGGATACTTCAACCTGCCTGCCGATCCCGGCGGCACCAGCATCATCACATGGAAAGGCTTCGATAATTCCCTTGCGACGGCGGCGTACGCGTGCGCAGAGGCTGCCGCGCACGGCATCCTCAACGGCGTATTCTGGCCCCCATCGGAACAGGTCGATTTCGACGACTACGAGTCCATATTTCCGGGTGGCCTGAACCAAACAACAATCGAGCCCGGCATGCTCGCGGCCGGCGACATGGGGGATGCGGAATGCCGGTAACACCCAGGTTCCTCGCGATACGCGCGTCAGCCGGATCAGGCAAGACCTTCCGGCTCGCACACCGCTACATCCGGCTCCTCTCCGAGGGTGTCTCTCCCGACGGGATAGTAGCGCTGACGTTCACCCGCAAAGCGGCCGGAGAGATATTCGACGCGATTACGGGCTACATCTCCGGAGCCTGCCTGAACGACCACGCAGCAGCCGAAACCACCTCCCGCCTCGGCACCGGTGCGCCAGAGATGACCCTGCATGATTATGTCGCTATGCTGCGTCGCCTCCTCGAGAGCATGCACCGGCTTCACATCGGCACTATCGACAGCTTTGCGGTCAAAGTGGTGAAGAGCTTCCCGCTCGAGCTGGGTGTACCCTCATCCTTTGAACTGATGGCGGGAGACGATGCGGCAACGCAGAGCTTCCGGCGCCGCATACTCGACCAGTTGTTCGCCGGTGACGCGACCAGTGCAGACCGGCGCCGCCTGCTCAACGCGTTCGAACAGGCGCGTACCGGTCGCTCCGGCAAGGGCGTCGAGGAACCGTTGTCCGACTTCATCGCCGCATATCAGGAGCACTACCGCGTGCTGCCGCAGGAAGACCGCTGGGGCGAGCCGTCGGCCATCTGGCCCCACGGCAGCCCGTGGTTGCAAACGGCCGACGAGATACACGAGACCGCTGCAGCATTTTGCTCCTGTCTCACTCCGCTCGGCCTGACCGATGCTCACCACGAGCGCTTCTCCAGTTTCGCCGAAGCCGTCACCTGCCATACGCCGTATTCCCGCTGGGACGGACCCGTCAAATACATGATGGAGAAGCTGCTGTGCTGTGCAGAAGGTCTCTTGTCCGGACGCGGCACAATCACGCTCAACAGGACGGAGTACGAGCTCACGGGCGACGCGGCCGACCACGCGCTCGCCCTGATGAGGCACGTCATTGCGATTGACCTCAAGGCGGCGATGGCACGCACGCGGGGTATCTACCATGTAATCGACATGTACGACACGCTATATGACGAGGTCGCCCGCAGGGAAGGGCGGCTCACGTTCGCAGACGTACAACACCTGCTTACGGGCCACGGCATGAGAGGCTCGGGCGCTGCACTGACCGGTTCTGCTGCAGCGGCGGACGAGGCAACCCGGCTCTACATCGACTACCGGCTTGATTCTCACCTCGGGCACTGGCTGTTGGACGAGTTCCAGGACACGAGCGACCTTCAGTGGGATGTCCTCGGCAACCTCGTGGACGAGGTGCTCCAGGATGACACGGGCCTGAGGAGCTTCTTCTACGTCGGCGATGTGAAGCAGGCCATTTACGGCTGGCGCGGCGGCAATCCCGACCTGTTCGACATGCTGCTGAAGCGCTATCCGGTTATCGAACAGGACGTATTGCAGCTCTCCCGCCGTTCTTCGCAGCCCGTTATCGACACTGTCAACAAGGTATTCACTGAGGTCCCGGGCGAACCTGATCTGCCGAAAGGGCTCGCGGCAAGGTGGCGATTCGAGGAACACACGACCGTCCACACCGACCCTGAGGCCGGATGTACGATGCTGCTCGAGCCACCGTGCGACGAGGGCGACCTTAAGCCGCAATCAGAGGACCGGTACCGCGTTGCCGCCGGGCTGCTCCGCGATATCAACCCGACAGTGAGAAGGTCATCCGCTGACTCCAGCACACCGCTCACGGCAGCGGTGCTTGTGCGTACAAACGGCCAGGGGAAGGCCGTGGTCGACCTACTCCGCAGGGAGTGTCCCGACATGACCATCATCCACGAGGGCAGGGCCGCTATCAGGGACAACCCGGTGGTGGCTGTTCTGCTCTCGCTCATCGCGCTCGCCGCCCATCCGGGCAACACGCTCGCCTGGCGCCACCTCCACATGAGCCCGCTTGCTTCGGCGCTGACCACGGACCGTCTGACATGCGACCGCCTGGCTCGACACCTGCTGCGCCACATCCAGGCACACGGATTCGAGTCGCTGCTGCGCACCTGGGGTGGCCGCCTTGATGCGGCAGCTACGCTCGATGCCTACGGCCGGAAGAGGCTGGGCGAACTCCTCACCGCGGCGACCGAATTCGACTCGACGGGCAACCGGGACTGTGACGAGTTTCTCGACTTCATAGACAACTACGAACTGCATGAGCAGGCCGCCGACGACGCGGTTCGCGTTATGACGGTACACCAGGCCAAGGGACTTGAATTCGACGTGGTGATACTGCCCGAGTTGGACGACAGGCTGAGCATAACAAGGGCGCGCGACACATCGTTCGCGCTCGCGCGCCATCCTCTCACTAATGAGCCGCTGTGGGCACTTGAACTGCCGCGGCGTGATATCGCGGAGGCCGACCCGACGCTCGCGGCGCAGGTCGCGAAGATGCAGGAGGATGCTGCTCTCGAGTCGCTCTGCCTTCTCTACGTCGCGATGACACGCGCGAAGCGCGGGCTCTACGTCATCACGTCATACCCTGGCAAGACCTCTTCGTCGTTCACGCAGGCGGCGTTCTTGAAGCGGCAACTCACAGGAAGCACCAAGCCCACCGAGTCTGACGGCAGCCTATACAACGCCGGCGGCAGCTCCTGCACGTGCCTCCACGCGACCGGTAACGCCAACTGGTACAAATCGCTGCCGACCGTGGAACCGGCGCCAGGGCCGGTAGAAAAACCGGCCGTTGCGATGGAGGCTACACCGGCGGCATACCGCAGATTGATTGCCGTGCGTCCTTCGGATGCAGACGATGCAGAGAGAGAAGCCGCAGCGTTGTTCGACGAGAACAGGAAGATGCGCAGGGAGCTCGGTTCAGCCGTCCATCTGCTGCTCCAGGGCGTCGAGTGGCTCGACGAGCCCGACAGCTTCATCCCGCCACCGGCTCCGGCCGGCGGTGACAAGGAGTTGTGGCAGTCCGCGGTGGCACACGTTCGTAGCGCGCTCGACATGCCGGAAATCTCGACAGTGTTCCAGCAGCCTGAAGGACCCGTCACTCTCTGGCGCGAGCGCCGCTTTGAAGTGGTGAGAGGCGAGGAGTGGATAACGGGAGCGTTCGACCGCGTCGTCATACAGAGGAACCAGGACGGTCGACCCGTATATGCAACCATCTACGACTTCAAGACGGACGACATACGCGGAAGTGCTGCAGTCAGCGCACGGTCGGCACACTACGCACCGCAGATGAGGACCTACCGGGACGTGCTTTCTCATATGCTTGGACTGCGTACGAAGAACGTCTTCATCTTCCTCGTCTTCACAGGCGCGGGGTTCGTACGAACCATCGACTGACGACTACAGCGCATTGAAGGCCATGAACGCCCCTGCTATACTGACACGGCCTGTTTGTTGGCCCTGCAGGACAGAGAGACTACCCGTCAAGTCGCTGAGCACCGCGAGCCCTGCAGACACGCAGTGACAGCACAGTGACACAACGTCCACGATTCTTCTACGGCTGGGTGATAGTAGCGGTCGCTTTCACCATGATGGCCGTGGGCTATGCCCTCCGCAACACATTCAATGTATTCTACCCCGCCCTCGTCGAGGAATTCGGCTGGGCACGAGGCAGCACGGCCCTGATGTTCTCCATCAACATCATCGTGTACGGTCTTACTGCCCCACTTGCCGGAAGCCTCGCCGACCGGTTCAGTCCGCGCGTCGTCTTCCCGGCAGGCGTCTGTATCATGGGCGGTTCCATCGCGCTGTGCAGCATCGCTACACAGCAGTGGCATTTCTTTCTTCTCTACGGAGTGGGTGCAGCAACAGGCCTCAGCATGACCGGGGTTATTCCGCAGAGCACCATCATGGCCCGGTGGTTCGTGAGGAAGCGGGCGCTCGCGTTCGGCATATTCAACATGGGCTTCGGATTCGGGCTGCTCGCCTCTCCAGTGGCACAATCGCTTATCACGGGCCTGGGCCGCTCACAGGCCTACTTCACGATAGGACTTCTTGCCATTGCCATCTCCGTGCCGTTGGCGGTCTTCTTCATGCGCAAGAATCCCGCAGACAAGGGCACCTATCCGGATGGCATCGCTGCGCCGATTCCAACCACGAACAAGCATGCGCCCGCTTCGAAAGCGACGACCGAGTGGTCCCGTATAGACTGGACGCTCCGACGCGCGATTCGCACGCGCACGCTGTGGCTCCTGTTCGTTGCGGATTTCTGCATGATGGGCATCGCGCAGCAGACAGTGATTGCGCACAGCGTGTACTTCTTCCGCGATGCCGCCTTTCCACCGCAGACGGCAGCGAACGTGTTCAGTTTCTATGCCGTCGGCATCACCATAGGCTACCTGTTCGCATACCTCTCCGACCATATAGGACGCGAGAGGGTATTCGGGCCGGGCTGTCTCACTGCGGCGGCCGCCACTGCGCTCCTGTTCGTTGTCGATGGCCCTGCATACGCGTGGCTCGGCGCGATAAGCATGTTCTTCTGCGGCCTCGGCATGGGAGCGGCAGTGACCACCTTCTTCGCAACGGTCGCCGACCTGTTCCAGGGCAACAATTACGGCTCGATATTCGGATTCGTGACATTCGGCTTTTCTATCGGTGGTGCATTCAGTCCGTGGTTTGCCGGCTACCTGGTCGACCTCACCGGCAGCTACTCTATCCCTCTCGGCGTAGTGGTAGGCGCACTCCTTCTTGCAGCGCTGCTCGTGCTCGCGGCCGCTCCTGAGAAACTCAGACCAGTGCCCGGACGCCAGGCACGCCTGACACGGGCCGAAGAGGGTGGTGCTTCTGCCTGATTTCCGGATTCTCTATAAGCCAGGCCACCGCAGGGCAAAGTCCAGCCGCCGCGTCCGTCCTGGATTGAGAGGTCTGATACAACCATGAGACGTCCACGGTTATCCCGTCCATGGATCGTCCTCGGTGCGGGATTCATCGTCATCGCACTGGGGTATGCGATGCGCAACACGTTCACCGTGTTCTATCCGGTACTCGTGAACGAGTTCGGCTGGACGCGCGGCGTCACAGCTATCATGTTCTCGATATCCCTGCTTGCGTACGGATTTGTGGCACCCGCTGCCGGCGGGCTGGTCGATCGTATCAACCCGAAACTCGTGCTGGCCACAGGAGGTCTGCTTGTCGGTGCCGGAATCGCGCTATGCAGCATGGCGACCCAGACGTGGCACTTCTACCTGCTGTACGGAGTCCTGGTTGCCGTAGGCCTGAGTCTCATCGGTGTAGCGCCGTTGAGCACGATTGTAGCCGACTGGTTCCCCCGCAGGCGCGCGCTCGTATTCAGTCTGCTCATAGCAGGCTTTGGAGTAAGCCTGGTCACCGCACCGGCTTTCCAGGCCCTTATCTCGCGGTACGGTTGGCAGAACGCGTATGTCATCATCGGCGTCATAGCAACGGCTATCATCGTGCCTCTGGTCCTGCTGTTCATACGACGCAACCGACCAGCAGAGCCGCAGGACGCCATCCCGGGCGATAGCGC
>CAZKHH010000105.1:0-5761 GCA_964552485.1 uncultured Dehalococcoidales bacterium
ACGCCGGCCGACGCGAGGTCCGATCTCACCATCTTCTGCACACCGACGGAGAGAGCTACCTTCATCTGCCCGAAACCTTTGTCCTCGCGGTAGCTGATGGCGCGGTCGGTGAACAGCGAGGCATAACAGCGCCTGCACGCATCAAGTACGGCATTCTTGCCTGAGACATTCAGGAAGCTCTCCTGCTGCCCGGCAAAGCTCGCGTTCGGGAGGTCCTCGGCCGTCGCGCTGCTTCGCACGGCGACTCCGACATTCTCCGTCCCGTATTTCTCAGAGATCTCTGCGTATGCCCTTCCTATTGCATCGGCTACATCCTCGGGGAAGTCCGCCTCGGCGAACAGGTGACGGATAGTCCGGCCAACCTCATGAAGCGACTTCTTCTTATTCCTGTAGTCGGACACAAGGCTTTCTATCCGGTCTGCAAGGTCATTCTTCTTCAAGAAGGCTCGATAGGCACTTGCAGTGGTCGCAAATCCGTCGGGTACAGGTACTCCTTTGGACTTCAGTTGCTGCAGCATCTCTCCCAGCGAGGCGTTCTTGCCCCCGACAGAGGAAACGTCGTCCGAGTTCACATCCTGGAACCACACGACCGGTTGTTCGTTCTTCGTCGCCATCGCACACCTCCTTCGTTGACGCCCGGCTGGGCGTCACACCCGTCACAGCTACGATAGGGTAGCGCACTTGGGGCTTCGATGCATACTCTGGAGCCTTCAGCATACATGCTGCGACAAGTGGCAGCGGACTGTTTCAAATACGGCACGGCCTGTTTAGAATAGAACGACGCAACTCCTGAAGGATTCCGGAGTACGAGAAAGGAGACTCAACCGAATGCCGCCAGTAGACCCTCCAGTTGCACGAAAGAAGACCACGCCCGCAGACCTGCGCGCAAAGAAGCAGCGGGGCGAGAAGATAGTCCGCGTCACGTGCTACGACTATCCCATGGCACTTCTGGCCGACCGTGCAGGCATCGACGCCATCCTTGTCGGCGACTCCTGTGGCATGGTCATCGCCGGTTTGAAGAGCACGGTCCCTGTCACAATGGAACAGATGATCTATCACTGCCAGGCCGTTTCAAGGGCCACGCAGTACGCGATGGTGATCGGCGACCTCCCATTCCTCTCTTATCAGACCGACATCAAGGACGCTATCTACAATGCGGGCCGACTCATCAAGGAAGGTGGTGCCGACGTAGTGAAGCTCGAAGGTGGAGAGGACTTCGCACCGACCGTCAGGGCCATCGTCAAGGCAGGAATACCAGTTGTCGGACATATCGGCATCACCCCGCAGAGCGCGGCAATGTCAGGCGGCTTCAAGGTGAAGGGGAAGGATTTGGAGACGGCCCGGCGCCTGGTTCACGATGCCAGGGCGCTTCAGGAGGCCGGAGCATTCATGCTCACACTGGAAGGCGCACCCGACCGCCTGGCTCAGCTTATCTGCAAGGAACTCATGATTCCGGTGACCACCACGGGCAGCGGGCCGGACACTGACGGCCAGACACTCAACATGTATGACATCCTCGGACTGTTCGACAAATTCACACCCAAATTCGTCAAGAAGTATGCGGATCTCGCGGACGTGATTGTCCAGGCGCTGCAGCAGTACAGGCAGGAAGTGGAGGACGGCGTCTATCCGGGACCTGAGCACACGTACCACATGAGCGAAGAGGTAATAAGGGAGATACTGCACGGATAGGCCATCGTATTCGTTAGCACACAGGGACGGGTGATTACACGTGAATGCCCTGCACGAGAGCGGTACTCAGAGGAGTCGCACCACAAGCGGAGCAGCCTCAGCATGCTCGCCATCTGGCGAATAGAAAGCAGAGGCGGCGCGTGAAGCGCCGCCTCTCTGAATTCTCTCTGGAGCGGGAGACGGGATTCGAACCCGCGACAGCCTGCTTGGAAGGCAGGAACTCTTCCGCTGAGTTACTCCCGCTCAGTCAGTAGATTATAGCAGTTACTCCTTGTGGAAGTCGGCTTTTCTCTTCTCGATGAACGCCGAGACACCCTCCTCAAGGTCAGGATGGCTCCAGCACATCGCAAAGCACTCCGTCTCGATGATCAGAGCGTTGTCCTGTGAAAGGTCATACCCAGTGTTGATGGCCGTCTTAGCCATCTTCAAGGCGTGGGACGGCAGACCGGCAAGCTTGATGGCAAACTTCTTCGTTTCCTCCATGAGCTGGTCTGAAGGAAACACACGGTTCACGAGCCCGATCTCATACGCCCGTTGAGCGGTTATCTGCTCGCCCGCATACACTAGTTCCCGTGCGATGCCCTGTCCGACGAGCCTGGCGAGGCGCTGTGTACCACCCATGCCGGGGATAAGCCCGAGCAGAATCTCGGGCTGCCCGAACTTGGCATTCTCTGAAGCGAAGCGCATATCGCAGGCCATCGCCATCTCACATCCGCCGCCAAGGGCATATCCGTTGACTGCGGCGATGATGGGTTTGCCCATGGACTCCATAATCCGGGCCGCATCATGGCCCTTCTTCGCAAACGGAATCATCGCGGGCGGAGTTTTGCCGCGAAACTCAGTAATGTCGGCTCCCGCCACAAACGCCTTCTCACCGGCGCCAGTCATTATGATGGCACGGACGTCATCGTTCGTTTCGAGCATGGAAAAGGCCGCAGCAAGCTCACCGACCGTCTCCAGGTTCAGCGCATTCAGTACCTTAGGGCGGTTGACCGTGACTATCGCTATCGGTTTCTCGATCTCCACGAGCAGGTTCTTGTACTCCATATCAGACCTCCGTCGTCGTTTGGGGACTTATCTATTTGGCTGAGTAATCATGGAAACCGCGACCTGACTTGCGGCCAAGATACCCTGCCGCGACATATTTTTTCAACAGCGGACACGGCCGGTACTTGGGATCCGAGAATCCGTCGTACAACACATTCATCACGTGCAACAGCACATCAAGACCAATGAGATCAGCCAGCTCCAACGGCCCCATCGGGTGATTGAAGCCGAGTTTGACGCACGCATCTATGTCCTCGACCGTCGCAACACCCTCGTACAGTGTATACATCGCCTCGTTCATCATCGGCACCACGATGCGGTTGGCAATGAACCCCGGGAAATCGCTGGCTTCCACCGGCGACTTACCGAACTTGCCGGCCAGGACAACGGTGGCATCGGTTGTCTCCCTGGATGTGGCAAGACCGTTCACCACCTCAACCAGCTTCATCACTTGTGCCGGGTTGAAGAAGTGCATGCCTACAACTTTGTCGGGACGCTTTGTTGCAGCAGCGATGCGGGTGACGGAGATGGACGATGTGTTCGTCGCAAGCACGACACCCGGCTTACAGACCTCGTCAAGCCGCTTGAACAGGTCCAGCTTAAGATCGAGCGTCTCGATTGCGGCCTCGATGATATAGTCGGCGTCCTTCATATCGGCCACGTCGATGCTCGTTGTGATACGACTCAGTACCGCCGCTTTGTCATCAGCAGTAATGCGTTCCTTGCTCACCTGGCGTTCAAGGTTCTTATCGATCGCAGCCAGCCCGCGATCGACGAACTCCTGTTTGATGTCGTTCAGAATCACGTTCATTCCGGCGACCTGCGCAGCCACCTGGGCAATACCACTGCCCATGGTACCGGCGCCGACGATTCCAACAGTTTTGATATCCATTCAGGTCCCCCTTACTGTATTGCGAGTGCAGACTCCCGTTAAGCGTGAGTCAGTCTAGCAGTAGCCTTCGATTGAATCAATGCAGTAACCAACAGCTTGATGGGGTACAAGAAGAGGCGGCGCACCAATCGTGACGCCGCCCCTGTGATTTCAATTCACCATCTAATGGATGGTCGGGGTGAGAGGACTTGAACCTCCGACCTCATGGTCCCAAACCATGCGCGCTACCGACTGCGCCACACCCCGGAGAGACATTGTCTCTCAGTGTTACGCCGACGCCTGCGAAGCCTCAATGCGCTTGAGAAGCGCGTCCCAACTCCTGGTAACGTTCTCCTGCATCTCCGCAATCTCATCGGGCTTCAGGTGCCGGAACCTGCCCTGCATCTTAACGTACTCGTCAACCGGCTTCAGTTTAGCAGGCTTGACGTTCAGCTTGTAAACGTCGTTTTCCACTTCGTACAGAGGAAAGATGCCGGTCTCAACCGCCAGTTTGCCCAGGTCGATCGTGCGCTCAGGAGGAACGCGCCAGCCGGTAGGACACACCGAGAACACATGGATGTACGCAGGGCCATCAACTTCGGCGGCCTTCCTTACCTTCTCCATGTAGTCGAACGGATAACTGGCACAGGCGGTTGCGACGTACGGGATGTGATGGTCGGTGATAATAGCCGGCACATCCTTCTTCTGCGTCTGCTGGCCAGACTGTACGCGACCCACAGGCGTCGTTGTTGTCGAGGCGCCGTGCGGCGTCGCGCTCGACCTCTGGATACCAGTGTTCATGTACGCCTCGTTATCCATGCAGATGTAGACAATGTCATGGCCGCGTTCAAGCGTACCGGAGAGAGAGCCGAGGCCGATGTCGGCAGTCGCACCGTCGCCAGCGAAACACACCGAGTTAATCTTGCGATGCTGCCTCTTGCCTTTTTCCTCGAGTATCTTGTGCGCTGCGTTAATGCCACCGGCAACCGGCGACACGTTCTCAAAAAGGGTCTGCATCCACGGTATTTCCCACGCAGCGTCGGGGTACATGGAGCCGACGCCCGACCAGCAACTGGCCGGAGTCATGCAGATGGTGTCCTTGCCAAGGACCTTCAGAGCCAATCGAATGTTGACTGCGAGCCCGCAACCCTGGCAGGCCCTGTGTCCGGAGGAAAGCAACTCCTCCCGGGAGACCATGTTCTTACCGAACTTAATGCTATCAGTTGCCATAGTTCATTACCCCCTGATACCCACGGTCTCGACCATATCCTGGTAACCGGCGTCACAGATATTCGTGCCTCGGGTAATGACTTCCTCGAACTCCTCGATCTCGAGGTTGCGTCCACAGAAAGCTCCCAGGATGCCCGCGACCTTCATGTCTTTGCGCTTGTCAAACAGGGCGGCCTTGACCTCGCCGATAATCGGACCGGTCGGACCACCAAGCGTCGGGGCGCGGTCGAATACGATTAGATTCTCAGCCTTCTCTACCGCCTGGTACAGGTCATCGAACGGGAACGGCCTCCACAGATGAAGCTGCAGCAAGCCGACCGATTCGCCCTGTTCACGTCGTCTGTCGACCGCAAGCTTGGCGGTCTCACCGAGAGCGCCAACGACCAGCAACAGTGTCTTTGCGTCTTCAGCCTTATAGGAGTCGATGGGATTATAGTAGCGACCGAACTTGTCTCCGAATTCCTTCCAGACTTCCTTGATTACGGGGACAGTCTCGCGAATACCGATGTCCTGAGCCTTCTTCACTTCCGCATACGTGGTAGGACTCATGACTGTTCCGTAGCAGCACGGGTTATCAGGGTCGTACATATAAGGATGAGTATAAGGAGGCAGGAAGGCATCGACCTCCGCTTGCTCGGGCAGGATGACGGGTTCCGTCACGTGCGAGAGAGTGAAGCCATCCAGATGAATCATGAAAGGAAGAAGCACGCGATGGTCCTCCGCGATCTTGAAAGCGGCCAGCGTGAGGTCGAAGATCTCCTGGTTATTCGCCGCGAAGACCTGCAACCAGCCGGTGTAACTCGCGCTCATTGCATCCGAGTAGTCGCCCCAGATGTTGGCGGGCGGTCCAACCGCGCGGTTGGACACAGACATAACTACGGGTAGCCTCATGCCGGCGACGAAGTACAGGACCTCGTGCAT
>CAZKHH010000106.1:0-5677 GCA_964552485.1 uncultured Dehalococcoidales bacterium
TCGCACCACATCCGATAGCGTGGCATAATGGGGTATCTGGCGCAGGGCGCATGTACGGGGTGCCCTCGCCCTCGAACATTTGAGGCAAGGAGTGACACAGATGGAAGGGAACCTCCCAAGAATCCTCGTAGCAGAGTCCATCGCCGAGGACGCAATCGACATTCTCAAGACGGCCGGAGAGGTGGACCTCATCAAAGGCCTCCCGCCGGAGGAACTGAAGAAGATCCTGCCGGAATACGATGCGCTCGTAGTCCGCTCACAGACGAAGGTAACGGCCGACCTTCTGGAGGCAGCCACTAAGCTGCAGATAATCGGCCGGCCGGGCGTCGGGGTCGATAACATCGATGTTGCTGCAGCATCAAAGCGCGGAATCGTCGTTGTCAACTCGCCACTCGGAAACACTATCTCGACAGCCGAGCACTCCATAGCGCTACTGATGTCGCTTGTCCGGCAGATACCCATGGCGCACGCCGAACTCAAGGGTGGCACATGGAACCGCTCTCGCAAGGGCATCGAACTCCGCAACAAGACGCTCGGTGTAGTGGGTCTCGGCAAGATAGGCTCACAGGTCGCCGAAATGGCCAGGGGCCTGAAGATGAACGTCATTGCATACGATCCGTTCGTGTCACAGGAATGGGCAGACCGCAGCGGCGTGAGCATGGTCGAGCTTGACGACCTGCTGAGACAGTCGGACTTCGTGACACTGCACCTGCCTCTCACGGCTAATACCGAGAAGCTGATAAACGCGGAGAAACTGGGCCTGATGAAGCGCAGCGCGATGCTCATCAACTGCGCCCGTGGCAAGCTGATCGACGAGCAGGCACTCTACGATGCGCTTGAGAAGGGAACCATCGCCGGCGCCGCTCTCGATGTCTATAGCGCCGAACCCGCGGTCGACAATGTACTGGTCACGAGCCCGAGGGTGGTTGTCACGCCACATCTCGCCGCCTCCACTGTGGAGGCAGAACGCGGCGCGGGCACTGATGTGGCCCGCCAGGTAGCTGACGTACTCAAGGGCCTTCCGCCGGCGACGCCGGTCAACGCGCCAATAATCCCTCCGGAGCACATGGCTCTCCTCAGCCCCTTCATCGATGTCGCATCCAAGGTGGCGCAGATTGCCGCCGCGATGATGGAGGGACAGGCGAAGTCGCTCACAATCCACGCGCGGGGCGAGATAGCGACCGTCAGCACAGAACCATTGAAAGTGGAGGTCCTCAGGGAGTTCTTCGGCCCCACGTCAGAGGACCGCGTCACCATCACGAACGCAGATGAGACTGCCAGGGAAAGGGGACTCAGGCTTACCGAACAGAAGGATACCGACTCCGAACAGTACACCAGTTCCCTCACCGTGGAGTTGACCACAACCACAGGAACGACCACGGTCTCCGGCACGTCTTTCAGGGGCCATACGCATCTTACCGAGATAAACGGCTTCACTCTACAGATAGAACCGCAGGATGTCGCCATGCTGTTCACCGAGCACGAAGACAAGCCCGGCATGATCGGCGCCATAGGCACGGTGATGGGCAGCAACGGCATCAACATCTCTCAAATGCAGGTCAGCCTCAGTTCGCGGACGCCCGGAACGGCCATGATGGCCCTGTGTTTGAGCCAGGAACTGCCGGATGAGGTTTTCAAGCAGGTGATGGACATCGACGGCCTGTACAAAGCCAGGACAGTGATGCTCAGGTAGCGGATGCACATCCCCTGGCTCTATGACGAACAGCGAAAGACCGGTACGGACTTCGCCGATGAAGCCACTGCCCGTGAATGGGACGCGCGCTCGCAGCATCAGCGCGCGTTCGATCACGAAGCTGAAACGATCGCCACAGAGCTCTCGCTTACTGCTGATTCGCTCGTCTGGGAGATAGGCACCGGGGGAGGCGAACTCGCGCTCAACATCGCAGGACGCTGCACGCAGGTCTACGCGAGCGATACCAGCCCCGTCATGCTGGGCATCGCAAGGGAGAAGGCCGGAGAGCGCACCGTCGGCAACGTGATGTTCGAGCAGGGCGGATTCCTCTCGGGATTCACGCCGCCCTGGCCGGTCGATGGCATTATCACCCAGCTCGCACTCCACCACCTGCCGGATTTCTGGAAGCTCGCAGCGCTGAAGAGAATCGGCGGATTTCTGAAGCGCAACGGAATGTTGTACGTGAGAGACATATTCTTCCCGTCGAACATACCTGACTACAACGCGTACATCGCAGGGATGCTTGCCGCCATACAGGCAACGAGCGGGCCGGAGCTTGCGGAGCAGACTGCCGCACATATCAGGGAGGAGTATTCGACGTTCGCATGGGTAATCGAGGAAATGCTGAAACAGGCCGGCTTCGAGATTCTCAGAAGCCGGCAGCACCGTTTCACGACTGCCTATACATGCGTCAGCACCAGGGCTGCAGGGCCGACCGGAAGGTAATCCCCTGTCCTTCTTGCTCCGGCACATGTCCCATTCGTGACTCTTCACTCGATTCCGGTATCATTGCAGACAATCCCTGATCAGGAGGAACCATGTCTCTCACACGGGACATCAAGGATTTCGCGCTCGACCTCGGGTTTCACGATATCGGCGTCACAACGGCCGAACCGTTCACGTGGTACCGGGAGGAGCTTAAATCGCGATACGACGGCTACGACTACTACATAGAGAGCATCCTCAAACCGATCGAAGGCACTGACCCGCAGAGCGTCATGCCCGGGGCGAAGTCGATTATCTCAACCGTGTACGACTATGGAGCACAGGGCTTCCCTGATAAGCTCGTGGGCAAAGTCGGGCGCCTTTACCAGGCGCGCTGCTACAACCAGCCAAGCAGCCGGACGAACGGGTCGCGACGTGTACTCTTCAAGGAATACCTGGAGAAGCGCGGATTGAAGGTCACGCTCGGCCCGGAGTTAAACGTTCCAGAGCGACTCGCCGCGGCGCGGGCCGGTGTAGTGACGTACGGCCGCAACAACTTCGCATACTCGAAAGCTCCCGGCTCGTTCATCATGATGACCGCGTACGTCGTGGACCGTGAGCTCGAGTACGACGAACCGACTATAGAGGCGCCGTGCCCGGAGGACTGCCGGCGCTGCATCGATGCCTGTCCCACAGGCGCACTCGAGCCGTTCAAGCTCAATCCGAAGAAATGCATCGCCTACAACTGCTTCATGACGCAGGACAATTTTCGCGGCACGAAGACGTCCAGCTACATTCCGCCCGAAATACGGGAGAAGATGGGGTCGTGGATACACGGCTGCGACCTGTGCCAGGAAGCGTGTCCCAGGAACGCGCCCCGTCTCACGATGAAGTTCCCTGTCAGTTCCTTCCTCCAACTTACCGCTGAGCGCTTCGACCTGCGGAAGGTCCTGCGCCTGGATGACGAGTACTACGAGAGGGTGGTACGTCCCATCATGTACAACTACATACGGCACAAGAGGTACTTCCAGCGGAATGCCGCCATAGCCCTTGGCAACAGCGGCGACAGGTCACATGTGCCATACCTGGAGGAGGCGCTTACCGATCCCAGTCCACTGGTGCGCGGATACTCTGCGTGGGCGCTCGGTAAGCTGGGAGGAAAGAACGCACTGTCGGCGGTGGAACGCGCGTTCTCCACGGAGTCAGACGATTCCGCCAAAAACGAGATGGAGGCCGCGCTGGCTTCGTGATACTGTGGACTCCAACTTGCACAATTTCACCGGTGAGTCTGACCGAGGTATGGCATGAAGAATGACGTCAAGGCGGGCCTGATCGCTGCGATGCTCATCATGGGCGTCGCGGTTCTTTTCAGCGGGATTCTGAATAGACCATCGGACGTGGTGCCGCTCTTCCTGGTGCCCGCGTTTCTGTATGCCGGCTATGCCGTTCAGCCGGCAGGATTCAAGGCCTGGGCAGTGATGACGATCTCAATCACCATCCTGCTCACGATGCTGTACGCGATTCCGTGAAGAGCGACCGACCACCTCACAAGAACTGAGTCGGGGCGCGATACACGTGTAACCGACGGACCAACCACACAGATATCGTTCGTGCCTGTGCAATCTGCGGACTACGAGTGGCCAAGACACGCCACTACTTAACCGGTGCGTAGATCTCGGTAGCTATCTCTTCCGATGGCACAACACCCGGATCGTTGAGGTACACCTCTCTCACCGGGCCGACTATCTGTTTGCCGTTCTTCTGTATCCATTTGAAGAGCTCTATATAGGCAGTCGGGATATTGGCATACGGGCCACGATGGACTGTCCTCGCCATCGTGCCGCCCGGCAGTTCATAGCAGCGGATGAGCTCGGTACCCGCGCAGGCGCCAGCCACCGGGAACGCGATGTCAATGAGTGCATTGCCTTCACGGTCAGCCTTCTTCGCCTCTTCCTCGCTTGTTTCGTGCATGATGGCAATCGGTGCACCCACCAACTCGACCCCGTTCTCCATGGCGTAGCCCGCCAGTTCTCCGATTACCTCGGGGATGAGCGAGTACGGTCCGCGCTTCTCCTTACCGATAACGAGCTGCGGTGGGACCTCGACCAGTGTGACTACTGCCATTTGCTCAACCTCCTCCGGGACCGCGTGTCACGCGTGTCGTGCACGTTGTACGCGCAACGGTGCACGTCTGTCAAGTGGAAGTGCGGTCCCGATTCGTGCACGATGCCGCCTCCGAATGGATGAACAGCGCGACCATCATCAGAGCAGTCCGGCAATAATAGATGTAGGCGACGTGCGGGTCACAGCAGGAAGGGATGAGCAGTCACTCGCGCGAAATCCTGTACTGCGAACAGCGCGCCGATGAGATGCGACGTGCATCTCAGGGATCAGGCGATATACTCACGCAGCCGCGAGAGCCTCTTCGAATTCGACAGCCACTTCGCCGGCATCGGTCCCGGAGCCCTCCATCCTGAGACATCCGAGAAGCCGGTTGCTCTCCATGTCCATCACTGCCGTGACTAGCGACCAGCCCCTGCTATGACCGAAGTCCAGTGTCCGGCCTCCTCCTTCGAATGAGCCGGTAAGCTCAACAAGTTCCTCTTCAAACATCGACGCGCCCTCCTGTCCATCACAGACGTTCTGCCCGGGTTCTGCAGTGCATCCGGTATCGATGCTACCGCGCGCACATTAACCCGTCGTTAAGAAGGGACTAAGGAAACGTTAAACCATGACTCTCCACACAATAAGGATGCGATACATCATCTGTCCCGCTTGACAATGCTTCTTCCTTCGCCCAGAGTTTCCCTGCACATAGATTGAGGGTCTCTCTTGACCCACACGTACGCAGCAGCAGGACTGCTGCAGCAGAGCCGGAACAGGAACATGAGCCGGACAGCAGGCAACCGGAACAGGGCGAGCGCAGCCATGGATAAGGCGATCCGCGGTCGCTTCAAGACATGGCTGTTTGTGGCTTTCACTCTAGCATGTATCGCCGTGCTCACAGGCAGCGCGCTTTTCTACACAAGCCATCGGGACCATCTGCGCCAGAGTGCGGAGAAAGAGCTCACGAGCATCGCCGAACTCAAGTCGTCGCAGATCTCTGGGTGGATTGAAGAACTCCTGAGAGACGCGAGCGTGCTTACGAAGAGGCCTACACTTGTTGATGCCGTCCGCAGCCTGCTCACATCTCCGGCGCCGGCAGACCGCGAGCTGCTTCAGACACAGTTCTCAATCATGAGAGAACGATACGGCTACGAAGACATTCTCGTTGTCGAT
>CAZKHH010000107.1:0-5481 GCA_964552485.1 uncultured Dehalococcoidales bacterium
GCGCCTCCCCGTCCGTAGCAGACGGGCCCGGGAACAGCGCCCGCGCTTTGGGTATTTTGGTGCATCGGGTGCGACGCACGCTGCCAGGGTGTCCGATCCGTTTCGGCCATACATTACTCATGCCCAGGGTTCACGGAAGTGGGATGTTGACGGTAATGAATATGTGGACTACACGATGGGACACGGCGCACTCCTTCTCGGCCACTGTCATCCGGCAATTGTAGAAGCCATTCGCGCACAGGCGGCAAAAGGTTTGCATTATGGAGAGAACCACGAGAATGAGATCCGGTGGGCATCGCTCATCAGTTCCATGATGTCGGTTGCAGAGCGTATCGAGTTCTGTGCTGCCGGCCAGGAAGCGAACATGATGGCAGTACGCCTTGCACGTGCCTACACCGGGCGCCGGCGAATACTGCGTTTCGTCGAGAATTACCATGGTTGGGCGGATGAACTCGCGGGGCCCGGGCCGGCAGGATGCCTTGCGGAAGAGGTCACGTTGCTGCCGTTCAACGACCGCGAAGCAGTCGAAAAGGCACTTGCCACCCGCGAGTACGCAATCATGCTGTCTGAAGGCGGCGGAGCGCACATGGCCGGCCAGGTGCCGATAGACCTTGACCTTCAGAGAGATTTGCCAGAGCTGGCCCGTGAACACGGGACGTTGTACTGTCTGGATGAGGTCGTGACCGGCTTCCGTGATGCCCCCGGTGGCTGGCAGGAACTGGTGGGCGTGAAGCCGGATCTGTCAACTATTGGCAAATGCGTGGGTGGCGGAGTCCACGTGGGTGCTGTGGTAGGTCGTGAGGATATCTTCTCTGCGCTCAGCCCGGCTACTCCTTCCGGTGCGCGTGTGACTCATGCAGGTACATGGAATGCAAATCCGCTTGCCGCAGCGGCGGGAGTGGTCGCGTGCACCCTGTATTTGGACGGGGCACCGCAGCGCCAGGCGGCGGCCATGGCACGCCGGTTCAGGGATGGAGGTAACGAAGTCTTCCGGCGACTCGGAATACAGGGCCGATTCTACGGCCGCAGCATAGTCCACCTCTATCTAGGGCCCGTGGAACAGGAGCCCGATACGTATGATTTCCAAGGGCCTTCCACGAATGTCACGAGGCTCATGGCTCCCGAATACGAGACGGTCAAGACACGGCTTGGCCTTCATCTTCTTGAAAGAGGCGTGGCAGCGTTCCGTGGGGCCATGTACGTATTCTCAAGTGCACACACCGAACAGGATGTCGATTTCACGCTTGAGGTTGTTGAGAAATCTCTCATGGCGATGCGCAACGAGGGTTCACTTCCGGTGGAACTGGTCGCGTAGTCTCGTGAGATCTCTCAGCGCTTGAAAGCTCTTCGGCCGAAGACTGAGTAGCGGGAGAGGATGGCCGGTCCCATTGTTATGTCTGCCCCAAATGCCGTGACGAGGGCTATCATTGCGAGTACACCGAACTGAACCAGGAAGGCGGACTCGGAAAGCGTGAACACGCAGAAACCTACGGCCAGTGTGAGCGAAGTAAATGCGAGCGCCGTTCCGACCTCATGGAGCGCTTCAACTGCGGCTGTGTCTGGCTCACCTGTGTGTGCAACCAGTCGGCGAAAATGGCTGAAGTAGTGAATCGTATCGTCCACGACCAGTCCGATACAGATGGCTGCGACTGTAATGGTCGCGATATTCAGTTCAAAGCCGGCCAGCCCCATGATTCCGAAGAGGATGATGATGGGGGTAACGTTCGGCAGAATGGCGGCGATCGCGCCTCGCGGCCCGAAGAACAGCAACATCAGCGTCAATATGACGGCAACTGCAATTGCCACACTGAGTACCTGGGTTCTCACGATATCGACTGTTATATCGTTGACGAGGCCTTCTCCGCCGGTGACCGTGAGCGAAAATCCTGACAGGTTCTCGTGTGCGGATTGCTCGATCTCGCTGATGATGCTCTGGCGCTCGGCGAGTTGCATCTGTTTCGTCCTCAACGAGACCCTTACCGAGTCGATGTCGCCCGCCATGTAGTATTCCCCGAATCGGTCGATATCGGATTGAGCCAGGTAGATGAACGCCCTCTCTGTGGCGATGTCAGACTCGGGAATACGGCCTCCATTCAATCGTTCTATGAAGTCAACAGGTGAGGTGCTTTGTGTCACATGTGCTCGATTCTCGACAGAGTTCTGTAGACGGTCGATCTCGCGCAGCACAGATGCATCCTCGAATGAGCCCGGAGGTCCTTCGAGTAGCAACTCGATGCTCGATGAGCCAGCCAGTCGCTCATCGATTACGTTTGCTGCCTGTCTCACCGGTGAGTCCGACTTCAGGTACTCGGTCATCGATGGTTCAACCTGGAGCTTGAGTGTGCCAAGCGCGAGCAGCGCGGCAACAACCATCCAGCCGATTATGACTATGCGTGAGTGCTGTACCACAAAGGAACCTGTCGACGACCAGATGCGTGGACGCTCTTCGTTCGTGGCAGTGTGAATCCTGACTCCTCTCAGGCCTGCGGGCAGAAGGATGATCATGAGGATGAAGGTGCTCAGGATGCCAAAGCCTGCATACATGCCGAGATGTCGAATGAGCGGGATGTCACTGACGACAAGCGAGGCGAATCCTATGGCTGTGGTCAACGAGGTCAGGAAGCAAGGAGGACCTGCGCGTGAGAATGTGTGTAGTATGGCCTGCCCGGTTGAGTTCGACCGCGTGAGTTCCAGCCGGTAATGAGAGATGAAATGGACTGAGTTAGCGACACCTATGATTATTATCAGGGCAACGAGCGTGGTAGATACGGGCGTCACAGGCGAAGCAGTGGCCGCCTTGAGTCCGAATGTCCATATCATCGCGAGGATGACGGCGAGAAGAGTCAATGCCACCGCTCTCCAGCTCCGGAACAGCACGTACAGGACGACTCCGGACAAAAGCAGGACGAGAGGAGTGAAGACCTTCACATCCCGCTCCATGATTGCATTTATCTTCGCGTCGTATACCGGACCGCCGCCGTAGTAGAAATGCCTCCCCGTGAGGCGTGTCTCATAGTCAAGATTGGTCTGTAGCGCATCGGTGATAGCCCTGTACGTCTCGCCATCGAGCGTGCTTTTCACCTTCAGCAATATGGCGAGCATATGCCGGTCGCCCGAGATAAGAATGCCATCTACAAAAGGATTCTCCGCAATACGGTTTTCGAGGGCGTTGCGCTCGCTCTCGGTGTACGGTGCATCCACGCATCGCAGGAACTCCCGGGACACACTGCCGAAGTGCGTAACCACGCTCTCGTTCAACGTTGTGAGACTCGTAACCTCGGAAATGTGGGACAGTCCATCGAGGCGCATCGAAAGGTAGTCCAGGTACTCAATCTCAGGCCGGCTGAAGGCATCGGGTGTTTCATACGCAACGACGATGAAACGGTCGGAGCCGAACAACTCGCGGAAGCGGTCATAATCCACGCGTGCCCGGTGGTCTTCATCCATCCAGGTGGACTCATCTTCGCGCATTTCCAGGTCTGCCAGAGAGAGGCAAGAAAGGATTGATACGAGGGCTATCATAGCGACAAGTATGTGTCGCCATCGTATGATGATTTGACCAGGTGAGTGCATGCTCATGGATTCACTCGTGTTTGTGACAGGAGTTGGCTGTCGTGATGTGACGGCGATGAATCATGTCGGAACCATTCATGTCATGTGGCGCAGGGATTCCACCTTTGACAACCAGTGCCACTGATGTATGAACTCATCATGGAAATCGCCGTGGTGTAAAGGTGCTTCATGGTGCCCGCACACCGCGGGACGTGTCAATACGGAAAGGCGGTGCTGATAATGATCAGGGCATGGCCGCCGGAAGCTCTCGGCGGCAGCCAACGCAGCCATGGTGCCGCGACCAGAAGTGCTGGCCGGGATGCAGATTCAACCAAGGGATGCGTGGATACAAATGGTCATGTCGAAGAAAGCGTCACGCGTTGTCGTTGGTCATGACAGATTGGCTGTGTGCCTCGTACTACGTCGGTTACTCGTGGACGCAGGACGGATCCGGGAAGCGGTGAGGCCAGGAGCCTGCTAGTTCTTGAGAAGGAAGTTGACTGCCTCGCGGGCATCAACCACCCCGCTACCCATTCCGGAGACGGAGACTGCAGTGGCAGAGAATTCCAGTGCCTCGCGCACTTCGTCGTTGACGAGGCCGTTACCATTCGTGTCTGCGGCGATGCCGTAGAGTAGAGCCGCAACTCCCGATACGTGAGCTGCCGCGGGTGATGTGCCGGTTTCAAGATCGTATTGGCCACCCAGCGCCTGAGCCCATATCTTGAACCCGGGAGCCGCCATGTCTACCCACTCTCCGTGGTTAGAGAGAACGGCCAGCCCATCTTCTTCGTTTGAGCCGGCTACGGCGATCGCCTTGTCGTAGGCTGCGGGATAGGCCGGCTCGTGTGACCCGTTATTGCCAGCAGCCGAAACCACAACAGCGCCTTTGTGCCATGCGTGCTGAACGGCAATCTCTAACTCAGGGGAAGAAGCAACCTCAAGACTTATGTTTATCACGTCTGCGCCGTTATCGGCTGCCCATCGAATGGCCTTCGAAACAGTTGCTGTATCACAACGTCCGCGCTTGTCGGCGACCTTAAGGTTGAGGAAGCTCGCATTCGGCGCGATACGAGCGATGGTGTCCGCCATGTGGGTGCCGTGGCCGTGTTCATCGGCGCTGCAGCTCTCGCCAGTGAAATCCAGAGACGACGTTGTTCTGTCGGCGCACGTAGCGGCCGGGTCGATGCCCGTGTCAAGTACTGCTACCACCACTGGGGCAAACGTGACAGCTGTGTCCCAGGCGCCTGTCACATCGATGCGCTCCATGCCCCACCGATCCTCCAGGGTCTGACGCTGCTCCGTTGTAGCTGATATCCCTGATACGGAGGTTCCGGAGGCTGCGTCAATCTGTTGCGCATCATGTGTGGCAGCGTCCGCTGTATTCGTGGTACTGACGATGTCCTGCGCTGGATCAGGAACGGCTGCCCCGGCAGCGTGTACCACGTTGGTATCGCCAGGGAGGCTGTGCGCAAAGACTGCGCCAGCCGCCACTGCCGCCAACAACACGATCGCAATCGCAGTTCGCATAACCTCACTTTAGGCATCAAGAGGGTGCTTACACATGACGCGTGAGTACTGAACGCAGCGAGAAAGAGGTCTCGCTACTGGTGCCCCGGACCATAGGTCGGGGTTGTCAAACGCTCAGGAAGGACGTAAGGATGGAGTCTGTCGGAATGTACGGGGTCCTGTAGCGGGAGCACTGAGCGTTGTTCGTGCGTCTGGACCAATGGTCCTGGGAGGAACAGTCATACCTGGCAAGTGATGAGCATTGTCATGAGGTGCTCTTGTGCGCACATGAATTCCTGCACGTGGCGTGCTTTGTGAGCACGAAGCGACATGAGACGCTTATGTGGACAGATCGATTGACCTTCTGTGCAGGGTCTGTCACAATCGCAAGCGATTGCAGTATGACGTGCTCTCTGACTCTCA
>CAZKHH010000108.1:0-5265 GCA_964552485.1 uncultured Dehalococcoidales bacterium
GCTCCCATGCCTGCCCGCATGGGAGGCGGGAACGGAAATGTAGGGGAGGGCCCCCCGCGCCCTCCCGCACAGGGTCCCGGACGGCCTCGATTCATCGAGGCCCTACATCAAGATGCTCCCGGCCGACCGCAGGTCAGTTTCCGTTGCACGTGCCCGCCATGGTGGGGTGGTGGGAGCCTGCCCCTATGTCCGGACCGCACACCCCGCCGACCGCAGGTCAGCAGCTGTAGTGGCACACGGACGTGTGCCGTGCGCCGCACAGGCGAAGGTTTGTGGGACCGGGCCCCACATAGTGCCGGACGGCCTCGATTCATCGAGGCTCTGCATGAGGATGCTCCCGGCCGATCGCAGGGCAGTTCCCGTTACACGTGCTCGCTGGGTGTGGTGTGGATGGGTAATTGCAGGGGCGGATCGTCGCTTCTGTTGTGTCGTTGTAAGCTGCCATAAAGGCATCTTTGTCCCGAATGGCTACGTCCTATCTCTCGGCCACAGGAATGCTGATACGGACGGTTGTGCCTTTGGATTGGCCGCCGACAATCTCAACGCTTCCTCCGTACGGGCGCAGGCGTTCCCGCATGTTCAGGATGCCGGCCGACCCGTTAGAGAGCATCTCTTCCTCGCCGATGCCGCGTCCATTGTCATAAAGGACGACTGTCAGGTGCGAGCCATCGTCGCAGATGCTGATGTCAACTTCGTCCGCACCCGAGTGCTCCGCAACATTGCTGAGTGCTTCCTGGAACACCCTGAATACGGCCAGGGCGGCGGCGCCGTCTAGCGGGTCGATGTTGTCAAGGCGGGACAGGCGCCAATGGATACCGGTATCGTTCTCGAACTCTGACATCTGCCATTCGATGGTCGCAGCCAGGCCAAGGTCCTCCAGCATGGCTGGTTTCAGGTCCGTCTCCACTTCCCTGAGCGTAGCCACACATCCGTCGAGAAGCGAATCTATGCGGTCCGCCACGGCAGACGCGTTGCTGACCGATCCTTCCTGAAGGCTCTTGCGCAGCATGTCGAGGTCCATCTTGACAACGGACAACGTCTGTCCGACCTGATCGTGCAGATCGAGGCTCACTCTGGCCCGTTCCTCCTCTCTCGCTGCGTGGAGCCTGGCCGCGAGGCGCCGGAGCTCATCGTTCATCTGCTCAAGCTTCTGTTCGGCTTTCTTGCGCGTTGTGATGTCGCGGGTTATACCGACGACGCGAGGTGATGATTCTTGTTCGTCTCGAATCACGGAGAGTGATACCTCCGTCCAGAAACGGCTGCCGTCCTTCTTCAATTGCTCCGCTTCGAACGTAGACGGCTCGGGTTGAAAGCTGTCTGACTGTTCGATTGCCTGCATCATGCGCTCGACAATCGCGATGCTTTCCGGGGGCAGGTGGTCTGCAAGGGAAGCGTTTCGTGCTTCCTCCATCGTACAATCGTACATCCGTGTGGCAGCCGGGCTTACATAGGTATATCTCCTCTCCGGCAGGCTGTAGACCCAGATGACGTCTGAGGCGTTCTCAGCGAGCAGGCGGTACCTTTCCTCGCTCTCGCGCAAGGCCTCCTCGGTGGCCCGCTGCTCTGTGATGTCGTGCAGCACGCCTTGGTAGGCGATGACGCGTCCGGATTCATCTCTGCGCGCTACCTGGGAGCGCCGGCAGAGGAACACTGTCCCGTCCTTCTTTCTGTAGCGGATCTCGTCGCTGACCGCGCCCTCTTCGTCCATGCGTCGCACAAAGTCGTCACGCTCAGAAGGCTCAACGTAGAGTTCCATGACGTTCAGGGTGGCAAGGTCCTCTGGTGTGTAGCCGAAGAGGTCCAACCATGCCTGGTTAGCGTCCAGAAGTGTCCCGTCCGGCGCGACGATGCACATCGCGTCCATGGACAGTTCGAAGAGAGAGTGATACCAGTCGTTCTTTGACTCGTTGCCGTCGGCCTTTGGCCCTATACTCTTCATCTAACCTGCCCTCACCTATCTGCTCATTACCAGTCTGAGCACGGGATATCCACCGGGTCAGCCTGGAAGGAGACGGCGGTGTGACTCCCGGGCAATTCCATCATTGCGCACCGGCCAAGGGTGTTCAGGCAGTTGCGGGCGTGTGATTCATGGCGCTTCCGCTGCCGTCCGCTGCTTATATCCTCCATCGAAAACCGGGAGGCTGCAGGCGGACAGGCAGAGGGTAGCCGGATCGCCAGAACCGATTATATCATAGCACAGGTAGTGTGCTGGACGGGTGTGACATCTGTATGTCACATGATTCTGGCAATACTGCGCGGGGTACGACCCCAAAAAGCCCGGCGGTTCGGCGCCCCGCAGTTTCGTGCTCTTCTCAGTGGTCTTCGGACTGCTCCACGCGGTTCCGTCCGTTGGATTTGGCCTTGTACAGGGTCTGATCAGCCCTTGTGATGAGCGAGTCGACAGAATCCCCGTCGATTCTATTGCCGATGCCGAGACTCACAGTAACTCCGAATGATTCGCCAGTACCGTCATACATGGACGTCTTCTGCACGCATGATCTGATTCTCTCGGCGACAACCTGCGCAGCTTTACAGTCTGTCCGCGGCAACAGGAGAAGGAATTCCTCTCCTCCGTAGCGACCGACCGTATCTGTCTGCCGAAGGTTCTGCTGCACGATGTCGGCGACCTGAGTCAGTACCCGGTCTCCGCACTGATGTCCATATGTATCGTTCACATGTTTGAAATGGTCGATGTCGAGCATTATGACGCAGAAGCTACCCTTGTAGCGTGCCACATGCTGCATCCATTCATCGAGTCTTGCGAGTATTGCGCGACGATTGAGCAGTCCAGTGAGGGTATCGTAGCGCGCAAGCCGCTCGAGTTCGTCCTGGGTTCGTCTCTCCTGGGTGACGTCCCGCATGATACCCTGGAAGGCCACGATGGCGCCGCTATCGTCATATCGCGCTGCGACGGTCCGGGCACAATCAAATATCGTCCCGTCCTTCTTCTTGAACTTGATGTCGTCGGCCACTATGCCTTCATGCGCTATCCTCTGCAGCAGCATCTGACGGTCCGCAGGGTTTGCATACAGGTCTGTGACGTTTAGACGTCGCAGGTCGTCGGCTGTATAGCCGAACAGGTCCATCCATGCCCGGTTTGCCTTCATGTTGGAGCCGTCGTAATCGACGATGTAGATAGCATCCATAGACTGTTCGAAGAGAGACCTGAACCGTTCCTCGCTCGCCTGCAGTTGTTCGAAAGCCCTCTTGCGTTCGGTAATATCCCTGATAACACATTGCTCTGATACCACGTTCCCCTCGGCGTCTCTCCGTACGAAGACGTTGCGCACGCAGTCCATTATGGTGCCGTCGCGTTTTCGGAGTTGAACCTCGTCATCGACCATCGAGTCGTGATTTGCCATCCACTCGAGAAAGCGTGTCCGGTCGTCTTCGTCGACGTACTGGCTCTCGACGTTCATCGCGCCGATGTCCCGGGACGAGTAGCCAAACAACTTGAGGTACGCATCGTTTGCCTCAAGCAGCAGTCCTCCGGGGCTGATGAGGCCGACGGCATCCATGGTGTTCTTGAATAGAGCACGGAACTTGGCTTCACTCTCACGGAGAGCACGCTCGACGGCCTTGCGTGCTGTCACATCGCGCATTATTCCCTGGAACGCAACAATTGAGCCCTCGGCATATCTGACAGCCATGCCTGTGCGTTCACAGGTGAAGAATGTTCCGTCAAACCTCTTGAACCGTACCTCGTCGCGGACGAAACCCTTCTCGATGAGTTGCTCGAGGAATGGGCCGCGGTCCTGCGGATTCGCGTACGCTTCCTTAATATTGAAATCGGAGAGCTGCTCTCGCGTGCAGCCGAAAAGGTCCAGCCATGCCTGATTCACGTCGATGATAGTGCCATCGGGATTGCCTATGTACATGGCATCCGTTGACAGCTCGAAGAAAGAACGGTAGTAATCCGGGTTATCGTGCTGATGCCTTTGTGCACCGGTCATGAATCACCATGTCCTTCAGGATCACACCGCTATGCTATAGAATGGCGATTCGTTATGTGTGGTGTCAATCCCCACCGACGGGCACCGTGATATTGACGACCGTGCCCAAGCCCGGACGGCCCGCAATCTCAGTGTGCCCATCGAAGGTCCGCAGTCGTTCCCGCATGTCTGTGAGCCCGGTCGAATCCGGGGACGCCAACTCTTCCTCTCGTATACCCCAGCCGTTGTCGCTTACGCGTATGGTGATATACCCTTCCCGTCGTTCCGCGGACACGTCTACCCGTGTGGCCCCGGAGTGACGGGCGATGTTGTCGAGCGCCTCCTGAAAGACCCGGTAAACCGCCAGCATCGCATCCTTGTTTCGTAATGCAGCGTCGTCGAGTCGACCCACATTGCAGCGTATTCCTGTGCGACGGGAAAACTCGGATGCCTGCCACTCGAGAGTCGCTGCCAGACCCAGGTCTTCAAGCATCGCAGGTCTGAGGTCAGTGTACAGCCTGCGCACTCTCTCAACAGTCCCGTCCAGAAGGCGTACTATCTCGTCAAGTCCACGGTGTGCTCCGGCCGCATCGCCTTCGTCGATTCTCTTTCGCACAACGGACAGGTCCATCTTTATAGCTGCCAGTGTCTGTCCTATCTCGTCATGCAGCTCCAACCCGACCTCGGCGCGTTCCTGTTCCCGGGCCACGTGCAGTCGATCTGTGAGATTCCTGAGTTGACGGTTTGCTGCGGCGAGTTGCTCTTCCACACGCGTGCGTCGTTCGATTTCCTGCTGAGCGACGCTCAACTCGGCACGGGTCTCTCTCACCTGGCTCAGTATGGCCAGAACCGGGCGGTCTTCCAGCACAACTCCAGGCTTGTGACTCTGTTTGTCGACGTAGAGGAACAGGATGGGGCCGGCCACCAGCGACACGATGAGGCGGCTCAGCAGCGTGCCTGTCATGATGCTCAGGTGCTGGGGTGCACCGCCGAACGCCCCGGTGGAGAACAGGAGGACATCGAGACACAGGACACCGAGAAGCGTGAGATATACCCGCGGAATCATCCGCATCCGGTGGTCCAGTCTTCCCAGGAATTCCCATGCGACGGCGAGAAAAACGAAGTCGGCCATGGTCGTGAGAACGGACGCGGTGTTGATGCGAAGACCCGGGGTCGGCAGCGCAACCGTGGAAGGGAACTGGGAATGCAGGGCCGCAGCCACCAGTGGTGTCAGTGCCGATACCGCCGCGACTGTGAGTATGGTCACGCGCATGTGCTGGGGGCCATTGAATACGTACAGGACGAACACGCCCAGCAGCAGTGCCGTGTAGAA
>CAZKHH010000109.1:0-5252 GCA_964552485.1 uncultured Dehalococcoidales bacterium
GCGCGGTGCAACTGAAATCGGACAGGGGGAATCCGTAATCCTTGACGCATCATTCCTGAAGCGATGGGAACGCGAGAAAGCCATCGAGATGGCGCAACGGGCAGGTGTGCGACCCGTGGTCGCCGAATGCGTTGCGCCGTACGACACGCTGATGAAGCGTCTTGCCGGAAGGGATTCGATTTCGGACGCGCGCCCCGAGATCCTGGACCGGCAGCGTGAAACACAGGAACCTATTGGCGAACACGAGGATGCCGGGCGCGTAGTACTCGACACCCGTAATCCGGTGGAGGAAATAGTGGAGGAATTATGGAAACATCTCTGAATGAGACGCAATACGACATTCGCGACCTGGCACTGGCTGAAGCAGGTCACGCCAGAATCAGATGGGCCGACCTCAGCATGCCCGTCCTCCGTGCGATACGCCAGAGATTCAGCGAGGAGAAACCTCTTGAAGGTGTCCGAATATCCGCCTGTCTGCATGTGACCACCGAAACGGCGAATCTCGTCCTTACGCTGCGCGACGGCGGTGCGGATGTGCTGTTGTGCGCGTCCAATCCACTCAGCACGCAGGACGACGTGGCTGCGGCACTCGTGACCGAGTGTATCCCTGTCCAGGCGGTCAAAGGCGAGGACAACGACAGGTATTACAGGCACATCGTCGCCGCTATCGAGCATGGACCGGCAATCACCATGGATGACGGCGCGGATGTAGTCTCAACGCTTCATGCCCGCTACCAGGAACGTGTCAAGGACGTTATGGGCGGCACTGAGGAAACCACGACGGGCGTGATACGTTTGAGGAACATGGCTGCACAGGGGGAGCTTGGATATCCGGTGATAGCGGTGAACGACGCCCGCACCAAGCACCTGTTCGACAACAGGTACGGTACGGGGCAGAGCACGCTCGACGGAATCACGCGCGCAACCAATCTGCTCTGGGCGGGCTCACGTGTGGTCGTATGCGGCTACGGTTGGTGCGGACGCGGTATCGCGATGCGGGCCAGGGGAATGGGCAGCCGGGTCACCGTGACAGAAATTGATCCCATTGCGGCGCTGGAGGCAGTGATGGACGGCTTCGAGGTGATGCCTCTCTACGAGGCAGCCCCCTTCGCTGATGTTGTCATCACCGTAACAGGCAACAAGAACGTGGTCGATCGCAGCCACTTCGACAGGATGAAAGACGGCGCTATGCTTGCCAACAGCGGTCATTTCGATGTAGAAATCAACGTCACGGCGCTGCGCGAGATCGCGGTGGACATACTCACTCCGGGACCATTCATCGAAGAGTGCGTGCTACAGGACGGACGGCGGCTCTACCTGCTTGCCGAAGGCAGGCTCGTCAACCTGGCGGCGGCAGAAGGGCATCCGGCGAGCGTTATGGACATGAGCTTCGCGAACCAGGCCCTTTCGGCCGAATATCTGGTGAAACAACGCGAAAGGATTGCGCCGGAGGTGTATCCGGTGCCACAGGACATCGATGAGCAGGTTGGAGCCCTCAAGCTCCAGTCAATGAGAATCAATATCGATACTCTGACGGCAGAACAGGCAGCCTACCTGGCGAGCTGGCAGGCGGGCACGTAGAGACTGGAAGGAGAGAAGATGAGCAACAGCTTCTATCGTTCGAATTCCTACCTTATCACCGCGGAATCGGTGACCGAAGGCCACCCGGATAAGCTGTGCGACCAGGTGTCGGATGCGATACTTGATGCGATGCTTGATGGGGACCCGTACGCGCACGTTGCCTGCGAGGTAGCAGTTGCAATGGGGGTCGTGTTTGTACTTGGCGAGGTCACCTGTGACACATACGTGGAGATACCAGAGATCGTCCGCAACGTTATCAGGGAGATCGGATACACGAAGCCTGAATACGGCTTCGAATACCGGACATGCGGCATACTTGTTTCCTTGAAACAGCAGTCGCCTGACATCGCAGCGGGAGTCAATAAAGCCCTCGAGGTCCGCGCAGAGGGGTCCGAACCGAGCGAACTCGACACGACAGGGGCCGGCGACCAGGGCATCATGGTCGGATACGCCTGCAACGAGACTCCCGAGCTGATGCCGCTCCCCATCTCGCTGGCTCACAAGCTGTGCCGTCGACTGGCCGCAGTACGCAAGGACGGCACGCTACCGTACCTCAGGCCGGACGGCAAATCGCAGGTCACCGTAGAATACGAGGCGAGCAAGCCAAAGAGAGTCGTGTCGATAGTTGTGGGCGCTCAGCATGATGAAGCGATTGAGCGTCCACGTATCGAGAAAGACTTGAAGACACACGTAATAGATGCTGTTGTTCCACGCGAGCTGATGACCGCGAGCACGGAAGTCTACGTGAACAGCGCAGGTCAGTTCGTCATAGGCGGCCCGGTGAGCGACACCGGATTCACCGGCCGCAAAATAATCGTCGATTCATATGGAAGCGTCTGCCGGCATGGAGGGGGAGCATTCTCGGGCAAGGACCCGACCAAGGTCGACCGATCGGCATCGTACATGGCACGCTACGCGGCAAAGAACGTCGTTGCGGCAGGTCTGGCCGACTATCTCGAATTGCAGGTGGCATACACTATCGGGAAATCGCGCCCTCTCTCGCTTTCGGTGGAGACATACGGCACCGGCAAAGTCGATGATACGATGATACTTGACCTCATACAAAGGCATTTCGACTTCCGTCCCGAGGCGATCATCAGGTCGCTCGATCTGCGACGACCCATATATCGTCCGGTGGCCGCCTATGGACACTTCGGACGGACCGACATCGACTTGCCATGGGAGAAGACAGACAAGGCAGCAACGCTCAAGAAGGAGGCGGGGTTGTAAGATGGCCGGCGAAATCAAATTCGGCACAGATGGTTGGCGCGCACTCATCGCGGAGGACTTCACGTTCGATAACGTGCGCATATGCTCCCAGGCGGTGGCCTCATATCTGCAGAAGACCATCAGCGGTACACCCAGGGTCGCTATCGGCTATGACACGAGGTTCGGTTCCGAGGACTTCGCAGCGGCGGTGGCGGAAGTGATGGCGGGCAACGGCGTCCATGTATATCTGAGTACGGCGTTCACCCCGACGCCCGTGCTGAGTCATTCAGTGGTCGACCTGAAAGCCGACGGAGGAGTCGTGATTACGGCGAGTCACAACCCTGGACGGTGGAACGGCTTCAAGTACAAGGCACCTGACGGATCGAGCGCACCCATGGAGATCATTGATGAGATAGAGAAGGGGATCGCAGGCATTCTGAAGTCGGGAGAGATACCTGCGCAGATACCTCTCGATGAGGCAGTAGGGCAAGGGCTCGTGGAGCGATACGACCCGTCCGTCAACTACCTCCAGGCGGCGAGACGGCTTGTCGATGTGGACAGTCTCGCCAGCATGAAGGGGACAATCGTCGTGGACTCGATGTACGGCGCCGGCGCCGGATACATCTCGGGCCTTCTTGCGCCGGGCACTATTCGCGTCGATGAATTGAACAGCGAGCGCAATCCTTTGTTCCCCGGGATACGCCCTGAACCGATTGGAGAAAACCTCAGTAAACTCCGGAAACGGGTGCCCGAGACGGGTGCTCTGCTGGGAATTGCCACCGATGGTGACGCGGACCGCGTCGGGATTGTGGACGAGCACGGGCACTTCCTCAACCAGCACCAGGTGTTCGCTCTGCTCTGTCTCTATCTTCTCCAAGTACGCGGCGAGCGCGGACCAATCATCCGCTCGGTCACGACCACAAAAATGATTTCGCTCCTGGGACAAAGGTTCGACGTCCCCGTACACGTTACCCGCGTAGGGTTCAAGTACGTCGCCCCTTTGATGCTCGAGTACGACGCCATAATCGGCGGCGAGGAGAGCGGTGGCTACGGTTTCCGCGGGCATATCCCCGAGCGCGATGGCATAGTCGCGGCTCTGTTCTTCCTTGATATGGTGCGCCAGACGGGCAAGACACCATCCAGGCTTCTGGAAGAGCTCTACGAGATGGTGGGGCCACATTACTACGACCGGGCAGACGTGGAACTCGATCCCCGGGATTCCAGTCGGCTCAAGCAGGCCCTTGACACCCTCGAACCGCGCGAAGTCGCGGGGATGGAGGTCGACCACATCGACACAACCGACGGCGTGCGGCTTGTGCTGAATGACGGCTCATGGATACTTTACCGGCTGTCAGGCACTGAACCATTGCTTCGAATCTACGTCGAGGCGAATGCCGAGGACCGCGTCCAAGAACTCATCGGCGAAGGTGCGAAGCTAGTGGGCGCGAAAGCGGAATAAGAGGCGCCCGCCTCATTCAATCGTGTCCGTAATCTTCCCGGGACAGGTGCCACCAGACAGACACCTGTCCATCTCCACTGAAGCGCCGTGGCGCACCACTCTTCCTTTTCTTTCACAGGCTCGCGAGGGGCACGCCTGCCGGATGGATGACACGATACGGCGCGTGAGCACGGGACAGCGCTGAAAGAAATGTCGGCAAGTGGCGGAGGGAGCGGGATTCGAACCCGCGATCCCGGTTTCCCGGGATAACCGCTTAGCAGGCGGTCGCACTAGGCCACTATGCGATCCCTCCGTGCCAATGGCAATACTGAACCCATATTATGCCACAGCACGAATACCTCGACCAAGCCGCAGCTATGATACCGGGCATCAGCACTTCACAGACAGCTGGCGCCTTTCCATCAACCCTCGCAGGGCGAAGCGGCATGACCGGACCAGTGCTGGAGCTCGATAATGTTGCCTTCCGGATCGGTACAGTAGCAGAACGTGAGCAGTCCCGCCCCCTCAATGGCGCGGGTAACAATCGCGCCCAGCGGCGCGCCGCCGGCACTGGTCACCTGCTTCAAGGCAGCGTGCACATCCTCCACCTCAAATGCGAGATGGGCAAGCCCCCGGCGATTCGCAAACGGCGCCGGTGCTTCTAACACATCATCGTACTGAAAGACTTCCAGGCTCGGTCCGCATTCCGCGTAACCCGGCAGGTGCAGATGCACCCCTCTGATACGGGCAGAGCGAACACCGGTCGCGGCCGACAACCATTCGCCGGAGAGGTCGCGTTCTGGCGGTATCGTGACGCAACCGAATACGTCGATGTAGAACTGCGCGAGCGTCAGCCAGTCATATGCCACGAGACTCGTATGAACATAGCGAGCTCTCACGATGAGGTATCCCCAATCCCTGACACAGCTGCGTCATGTAGGAGCAAACGAAGACGGAAGGAAATGGGAATGGAGCTGAGGGGACTCGAACCCCTGACTTCCTCCGTGCAAGGGAGGCGCTCTCC
>CAZKHH010000110.1:0-5134 GCA_964552485.1 uncultured Dehalococcoidales bacterium
GTACACTCATTTCGACAATCAACGAAATGAATTGAGGCACGGCATCCATGGAACGGACGGTAACGGTGACAAAAGCCCTGGCAGACGAGAATCGCCTTCGCGCCCTCGCGGCACTTTTCAAGCACGACGAGCTGTGCGCCTGTCACATAATCGCACTGCTCGAACTTTCTCCAGCCACGGTCTCCCGTCACATGGGCCTGCTCGTTGATGCCGGCCTGGTGAGCAGCCGGAGAGAAGGACGTTGGGTCTACTACCGCTGCTCGGAGTCGATTTCTCCCCCGCTGAGACAATGGCTTGGTGAGTCATGGTCAGGCTCCAGGCAGGCAGATGAGGATCGGGCAGCGCTTGAAGAGATACTCGAATGTGATCGCACTGAGCTGTGTGCGTGCCGGCGGCAAGGTACGCCTGTAGCAGGGCGGAACCTGGCGAATACGCTATCGAGGGAGGTATCTCATGACTGAACAACAGAATGATCAACTGCGTGAATCGGTGCGAAGCAGATACGGCGGTATCGCCAGTGCGGGAGAGTCGTGCTGCTGCGGCGGTGACAGCTGCTGTGGCGCCACGCCCGACCTCAAGGAGCACGCGGAGAGGCTGGGCTACTCCACTGACGAAATCGACGTGCTGCCGGAAGGCGCTGATATGGGACTCGGCTGCGGCAATCCGCATGCTATTGCGAATCTGAAAGAAGGCGAGGTCGTGCTCGACCTCGGGAGCGGTGGCGGACTCGACTGCTTTCTCGCGTCGCCGCGTGTGGGTCCAACCGGGCGCGCTATCGGTGTTGACATGACGGCTGAGATGGTGCAGAAGGCCCGCGCCAACGCTCGTAGCGGCGGCTACACGAATGTGGAGTTCCGGCTGGGCGAGATAGAGCACCTGCCGGTGGCCGATTCCTCAATCGATGTCATCCTTTCCAACTGCGTCATCAACCTCTCTCCGGATAAGGAGTCAGTGTTCCGGGAGACCTTTCGTGTGCTTAGACCGGGTGGACGTCTTGCCATTTCGGATGTAGTCGCGGTGAAGCCGCTGCCCGCCGGCGTGACGCAGGACCCGGATACATACTGTGGCTGCGTCGGTGGTGCTGCGTTTGTCCACGATGTAGAATCAATGTTGACGGCTGCCGGTTTCAAAGACGTGCGCATTGATGTGAAGCCGGAGAGCTCCGACCTCATTGCGTCCTGGTTTCCGGGCAGCGGATTTGAAGCATACGCCCGGTCGGCACTGATATCTGCAGTCAAACCCTGAGCGGGGAGGTTACGTATGGGAATGACCGATGGTCGCGCCGAGCAACGGCGCATGACTAATGTATTCGAGCGCTACCTGACGCTATGGGTGGCGCTGTGTATCGTCGCTGGCATAGTTCTAGGGCGAATTGCACCGGGCATGGCCAGCACTCTCGACGAATTCTCAATATTCATCAACGGCGCTCCCGTTGTCTCAATCCCCATCGCCATCTGTCTCTTCTTCATGATGTACCCCATCATGGTGAAGATAGACTTCGCTGAGGTAGTCAAGGCAGGGAAGAGCGTCAAGCCCGTTGGGCTGACCCTGTTCATCAACTGGGCGGTGAAGCCGTTCACGATGTATGGCATCGCCTTCCTCTTTCTTGGCATCGTGTTCCGTGGCTTCATCGGTCCCGAGGCGGTGGACCTCGTGAAGATGCCGTTCGGTTTGGACCTGCCGGTCGGCACGGAATACGGAGCGGGAACCGTTGTGCTGCAGGACGGCATCAAGATGCTTGAGGTGCCACTGTGGCGCAGCTACCTCGCAGGCGCCATCCTGCTGGGAATCGCTCCGTGCACGGCGATGGTCCTCGTCTGGGGCTACCTCGCCCGGGGCAATACGGGACACACGCTCGTAATGGTCGCCATCAACTCCCTCACCATGCTGGTGCTGTATGGTGTGCTTGGCGGTTTCCTTCTAGGTGTTGGACAGCTTCCGGTCCCATGGGAAGCCCTCGTGATTTCGATCGGAGTATATGTTGCGCTTCCGCTCGTGGCAGGGTATTTCACGCGCAAATGGATACTGGCGACGAAGGGGCCTGTCTGGTTCAGTGAGAAGTTCCTGCACATGCTGACGCCCGTGACCATCGGGGCGCTGCTCGTCACGCTGATTCTCCTCTTCAGCTTCAAAGGCGACGTCATCGTTGCAAATCCACTCACGATCCTCTGGATTGCCATTCCGTTGTTCATCCAGACTACGCTCATCTTCGGGCTGGGCTATGGTCTCGCGCGACTGTTCAAACTCTCGTACGAGGATGCGGCGCCGACGGCCATGATCGGCGCCTCGAATCACTTCGAGGTGGCTATCGCAACTGCTGTAATGCTGTTCGGATTGTCCTCCGGCGCCGCACTTGCCACGGTGGTCGGGGTGCTCATCGAGGTGCCTGTGATGCTGCTGCTCGTGAGGGTATCCCTCCGTACCACACACTGGTTCAGGAGCGCCGGGGACTCGATGGAGGAGGTGTGAGCCATGTTTGCAAAGGCACTTGTTGCGACCGACCTCTCTGAAGCCTGTGCGCAGGTCGTGCGCTGCGCCACAGCGCTGGATGCGCTCGGCACGAGCGACATCGAGTTGATTCAATGTCTGAACCTTCGTGACGTAGGCACACTCGCGCCTCGTTTGATGGAACTTTCCCGGCCTGCGCTGCTGACACAGGCGGAAGTCCTGGAGCGTGCCGGGTTTAACGTGACTGCGGAGATTGTGACCGGCCTGCCGCAGATCGAGACCGTTCGCCAGGCGATCGAACGCCATTGCGATTTCATCGTCGCCGGATCTCATGGCCAGTCGATGTCCCGCGCCATGCTGCTGGGAGGAGTGGCTGCAGGAATCGTCCATAATTCTTCCATGCCGGTGCTCCTTGTGCGGCTGCGCGTTTCGGAAGTCCACGGCAAGGAAGTCTGTGAAGTACCGCGGTGTGATTTCCTCACGCACGTATTGTTTGTCACAGACTTCTCCGAGAACGCGGCACACGCGTTCGAGTATGTCCGTGAGTTAGCCCGGCGCGGTGCCGGACGCATCACGCTGCTGCATGTGCAGGATAAAGGCCGGCTCGAGAGACACACCAGGGAACGACTTGATGAGTTCAACCGTATTGATTCCGAGCGACTGTCCGCGCTCAAGGATGAACTCCGCGCAGCGGGCGACCCTGAGGTGAGCATTGAATTGCCGTTTGGCTCGCCCAAGCAGGAGATAGTTATCCGGACGGAGTCAGAGGACGTATCCCTCGTGGTCATCGGCAGGCAGGGGCGGGGATGGATACCAGGATTGCAGGGTGGAAGTGTGAGCGATGCGGTAGCACGCCACTCAGCGGCTCCGGTTCTGATTGTGCCCCCGCCGGACGGGCCGGTCTCGGAACATGCGTCGCGTGAATGATGTGTGCTGACGGACCTCGCTGCCCCAGGGCTGCTACCGCAGGGTCAGCCCGAGGACTGTCCAGGCGATCGTAAGAGTGATGCCCGCGCCGAGGAGGCAGCCCGACATCTTGCCCATCGAGGCGCTTACCGGTGTGCGCGCTTCCTCGATACCGAGACGACGCAGCTTCTCCGCCGCGCGGCCCTCGAAGATGCCTGCGAAGCCGTCGGTTATGGAGTCGCCGACAAGTCCTCCCACCACTGCTCCCAGCACACCTCCCAGCTCCGTTCCAATGAGCGCGGCGACACCGAGGAAGCCGGTATCCACCGCGCCGAAAACGATGTCCGCGCCCGTCGACCGTATGGCCCTGCCGGAGAGCTTGATCGGCAGCCACGGAATGAGTCCCAGCAAAATCATTGCCGGACCCACAAACCGCACATCGTAGACCACGTACGCGATGACGCCGATGACGACCGCACTGATAGCCGTCAGGCTCCCGAGCGCCGCGGGTATTCCCTGTTTATTCATGTCGCCCTCCTTGCTCTGGCGACTGATTCTACCGCGTGAAGATGTGGTTTCGAACGAGTCCAGGGACGCCCTCCCAGCGACGGTGAGGAGTCTACTGCAGGGACGTGACATCCCAGGTCCGTCGCCTCGAGGGCGCACCACGGCCGCGCTATCAAACGGCCTGGATTCGCCACGGGCCTACGGACGCCACATGTGGCGTCCGTACAGTATCGTATTCAACCGGGCACACAGGAGCATGGCCTTGCAGCTGGATACACCACTGCCAGTGGACCGCAGGCGCGTGGGGTGGCCAGCCGACGGCAGGTCCGTGGGCTGTAGTGGCACACGGCGATGTGCCGTGCGCAGCAGGCATTTGGCCGCGCTATGCGGAATGCGGCACGTTGGAACGGTGAGCACCCATCAGGGTGGGCCGTTGCGGAGTTGGCCGCCATCACAGGTAACGGTGTTGCACGAATGCGTGACTTCAGGCTCATGGTTATGGTATACCGTACTGCATGGCTGAGGACGAACAGGGTACGCAGCGCATTCCGGGGAAGCTGCTGTCGCCGCTGCACCCGGGGATGGCCGCCGATGCAAAGCTCCTTATCAAGCTGGTGAGGGAGCATATTCCCATCACCAAAGACACCCGGCTCCTGGAGGTCGGCTGCGGCTGGGGCGTATTCACCTTTCACTTCGACCGTGAATGCAAGGTGCTCGGCATTGACACCTCGCCGGGACTGCTTCAGCGGAACCCCATAGATAAGACGCTCCTTATGGACGTGCAGGACATGCAGTTTGAGGGAGGCACGTTCGACGTCGTCCTCGCGCATGATACGCTGCACCATGTTCCGGACCCGGATAAGGCCATACGCGAGATGGCCCGTGTCTCCAGGCGCTACGTCGTCATTGTCGAGCCGAATATCCTTAACCTGGCAAACGCCCTGATCAGTATCGCCACCGGGGAAGAACGCAAGGCTCACGGGTTTACCGTGAGCCAACTTGAGAGACTTGTCGCCCGGAACGGTCTGCGAATCGTCCACATGCGCCGGTACGGAATTCTCGTACCTTTCCTGACGCCCCGCTTTCTTGTGCCGATTCAGAGGGCGCTGTCTTTCGATCAGCCGTTTGGACTCGAACACCTGGTGATTGCCGAGCGTGTGCTGCACGAGTAGGAATCAATTTCACCCGCGTCACTCCTCGCCACGTCTTCCGTTGTCTGCTAGGAGCCTGACTGACTAATTCGTTCTGAGTCTGCCGCTATCAGTTCTGGTGG
>CAZKHH010000111.1:0-4862 GCA_964552485.1 uncultured Dehalococcoidales bacterium
GGCGACGTGGTGTTTCCTGGCAGCATCGGCCGGATGGATTTCATCGGGGGAAGCATGAGCCAGATGAAAGAGAGCATCGAACGGCTCTCGCATCTGGATATCGAGCATATCCTGCCCGGCCACAGCAGTATGGCCGGCCCGCTGGTGTCGGGTCGGGACAACGTGGTGCGCAATTTCCAGATGGTCCGCATGTTCTTCTAGGAAGCGCACATCCGGGATCGTTACAGAGGTCTCATATCTATGGAGTATGACGAGAGATTCCTTGAGGCTATGGCCCGTACGGAGGTTGTCCGGCCTCCAAAGCAGCGGTTGTCGACGTACGGCTCTACCACAGTCGACTACTACGTTGTCACCGAGCTGGCCGATAGCATGAGCTGCGTGCGGGATGGCACGGTCGTTGCTGAACGACCGCGCATCGTGACGCCGTACTACCTGCTCCACGTGGAAGGCTTCAGCGATGATGCGCGCCGCTACCTCGAGATGATGTCCGAGCAGGACCCCCACGCGCCGGGCATTCTGTATGCATACAGGAACGAGCCTTCATCCACGCACGTTGTATCTGAATCGCCGAAGGCGGTTGTCGGCAGACTGGACAATCAGCTCGAGACTGAGCAGCGCGCGCTTGCAGCCATCATCCGCGGCGTTGAGGATGTGTGGGACCTGGCGGTGATGATGTTCATCTACGACCTGACGCAGCGCGCTGTCGGCGGGCATGTTGCCGACTTCCGGCGCAAAGGAATGCTCCGCACAGATACGTCAGGCGTCCCGAGAGCCGCGCGTGAGCACATCGAGACGCTGTTTGAAGCAGTCAGGCACGACCGCTCGAAAGCAGACGAGCTTGTAGCCGAACTCAAGCGGTGGGGCGTCTACGAAGAGTACGAGGACCGTTTCCTCGCCCTGTTCAGGTAGTCTCGCGGCTTCGTTGTCACATCAGTCCAACGTACCAGCGGAGCAGTTGCTCGCCCCATAGCAGCGCCACTACCGTGCCTGCCACGAGGAAAGGGCCGAACGGTATCGTTTGTTTGCGTCCTTTCTTGCCCGTGATGAGGAGCACGGCCCCCACGATTCCACCGACGACGATTCCCGCGAACAGCGCCACGAATATGAGCGGGAAGCCGGTGGCTGCACCCATGAATGCGGCGAACTTCACATCTCCCCATCCCATTCCGCCGCGCGAGGCGAGCGCAACGATGAACAGGAATACGAAGCCGACGGCCGCTCCGATGGCTGCGTTGACCACGGGATGCGGCCCCACCGACCCGAGCCAGTGGGGCTGGATGATGAGCGCGGCGAGCAATGCGACAGCTATCGCCGGGTAGACGACCACGTTCAGGATGAGACCCTGTTCCAGGTCGGTGAAGAACACCACTATCAGGATGCAGGCGTAGAGGACCAGCAGACCGGCTATTGCAGTGGGTCCGTACGCCGCTGTCAGGCCGGCGAAGGCCGCTCCGGTCAGCAGTTCAACAACTGGTACCCGTGCCGGGATACGCGCACCGCACGAGCGGCATCGTCCACGAAGCAGCACGAAGCTGAGAACGGGAATGAGGTCGCCGGGAGAAAGCCGGCGATGGCAGGCCTCGCAGTGCGAACGTTCGCGGACCAGCGACTCGCGCCGCGGCAGACGGTCGATGCATACGTTGAGAAAGCTGCCGACCGCAAGGCCGAGCAGCGCTGCGATGACGATGGCGGCAATGCTCATGACAGCGCATTGTGGCTGTGCCTGTGTCTCCTGTCAATACGGTCGGGGCAAAGTCGCATGGTAGAAAGAAACGCCCGGTGCCGTACTGACGGACTTGTTCAGGCCGGTGCGACGCCCGGGATGGGCCGCACTTCCGGTGTGAACCCGGCCAGGTAGCTGAGCGTATCCTCCACTGCCTCAAGCTCCTGTTCCGCTCCGGCAGCCGCAGCGGCCTGCTCGAAGAGGGTCAAAGCCGCGTCGTTGCGTTCTTCCAGCGTGAACAGCACGGCACGGGCGCTCAGGACGGCGAAGTCGTCGTCCCTGTCCTCCAGGGCGGGTTGGAGCGCGTTGGCGACCTCGTCGAAGACACCGTATGACACGAGCCGGGCGGCGCACACCTTCGTGAACGTGAGCAACTGTCCTGGCGATTCATAGATGGTCTCGATGAGCATGTCTGCTGCGTCGTTTCCATTCCCTTGGAGCGCGGTGAGGGCGATGCGCAGGTGGTCGGTCCGGCTCCACATCGGGTCGTATTCCGCAGCCCTGTCGAGTGCGTCTGAGGCTTTTTCGAAGTCTGACGCTGCCATATGTGCGACGGCCATGCGGTTGGCAAGCACCGCGTTCCGCGGTGAAAGCTCGAGCGCGCGTTCATACGAGTCCATCGCGTCCTCGATGGAGGCGATGTCTGTGCTGGTCGCCGCGTAGAGCAGCGCGTCGCCGAGCTGGTAGTGCCAGAACGCGAGCAGCGGATTGTTGTCGCGTGCCCGTGTGAACGCTATGATGCTGAGCTCAAGGATATCTATCTTGGCTTCATCCGGCGCGATAAGCGTGATACTGTGGGCATGGGACCCCAGGGCTCCCCAGTATGCTGGTTCCCTTGGCTGCAGCTCGGTCGCGCGACTGTACCTGAATACGGCACCGGGATACCCGCCGGCCGACATTCTGTCGGCCTCAAGCAATGCCTGTTCCGCCATGATGGAGCGGGCGGCAGGCAGAACGCTGGCGAGGAGTGCTCCGCAGAGGAGCACGCATACGATTGCCACGCGTCCCGGAGCGGCATGCCCCGTGGCCGTGTCTCCGCTGCCGCCGGCTTCAATATCGCTCTGCTCCGGTTCCCCCTCGCACGTGCTGTGCAGCCCGGACAGCGCGGGAATAAGCGCGAGGTATGTCCACAGCAGCGTCGTCTCCGAGAGGGCTATCGGGTTGAAGATGGCATGTGCGAGGAATCCGGCTACCCCGCAGCCGGCAGAGATGGCGAGCAAGCCCCGTGGAGACATAACGCCCACATTGCGGAGCAAGCGCTTCACCAGGACGGCGAATGCCGCCATCATGGCGAGAAATGCGCCCAGGCCCAGCAGCCCGGTGGTCGCCGCGAGGTAGATGAAGTGGTTGTGTGGCCTGTCGCGGAAATTGGCGCTGCTGGTCTTGGCGCTGACATACTCGGGAGGCAGATAGCGCTGGGTGGTGATGACATACGTCTCGGGTCCGTAGCCGATGAGCGGGCGCAATGCAGGAACGCGGTCGCCCGGCTGCGGGTCAGATATGGCGTCAGGCAGAAGGCGAACGGCGTAGACCCAGTAGCGCGCCCGACCGTACAGTGTGCCGTGCAAGCGTTCATACGTGCCCCGCTCGAGCGACGTCCCGCGCTCGTAGGGGGCAGTGCCCTCGATGGCATTGTGCCACTCGGGCAGTACGATGATGGCACCCGCCGCGACGACTGCAGCGAGCAGGGCGAGGGTCGCGATGGTTACGATGCGCCGGCGCAGTCCCAGCACCGCCAGCAGCGCGAGGAACAGGGCGGCCGGCAGCAGGTAGAGCAGGATGACGAAGGAGTAGATGGAGAGGACGAGGCACCAGAGCTGCACGGAGAGCAGCACTCCGAGGGAGAAAACGATGGCGCGCGGATGCAGCAGCGCCGCTCTTCGCTGATGAAGATAGACTCCTGCAGCCAGGGTGAGCGGCATCGCCATGCCGAGGTAGCCGCTGAGAGAGAGGGCGTTGCCTGTTGTCGAGTCAACCCTTGGATGGTAGCTGGTCGAGAAGAACCATCGTGAGAAAGAAGGGAGGTAGTGCTCCACGATGCCGATGACTGCAACGGCGCCTGAAGAGATGAGCACCACGAAAACGAGTCGCTTCACCTGCGCTCTTGAGCGCAGGTGGCTGGACATCACGAGGAATACCGCCACCCACGAGAGGATGGTGAGCATCCCCTGCCTCCTGTTGATGGAGCCGTAGATGCTTATCCACGGCGTGAGAGAGAAGGCGGTGGCGATGATTACGATTACTGCAAAGGCGGCAACCGCCCGGTGCAGGCCGGTCGGGAGGATGTGCTGTAGCAGTTGCCGGCCAGGGGCGTGTGGCTTCAGGAGCCATGCTCCGGCTGCGGCGGTAAGCAGCAGCAGCGCGAATACCTGGAGCAGCATGGCTTTGGGAGGGTAGAAAGAACGCAGGCAGAACGGCAGGAAGAAGAGCGGCACCAGTGCGATGATGGCAAGCCACAGTCCTTCGGTCAGCCGCGCGAGCGCGACTGCCGGCTGCGCCATAGCCCGCTGCTGCGTCGCGTTGCCAAGATGATCGGTGATACGGCGGATTCCCGTCTTCATGCGCAGTCCGTCCATTATATCCATGCCTTCTGCCGCGGTATATACGCCGGTCCGGCTCGACGGCGGACTGCGGGTGGCTCTGGCGTGAACCAGACGGAGCGCAGGGTAGCGAAGGCAGTTGCGATAGGGTTTCATGTCAGGGATGGGCGACGTTGGTCCTGTTGAAACTCCAGTATGAAGGTAGCCCCAAGGTGATGTACCATTTGCTGGGGGAAATCCCGTGCGGTACATTGACAGGCGTACGTATCGCGCCTATTATGTATGCGTATAATTGCAGCAGGCTCTGGTAGGTCGGTACAGGTCCTGTGAAGTTGCGAATTAGGAATTGCTCTGTTCTGAAGAACAGGGAACACAGGAGAAGGAGGGTAACGCATGGACATAAAAGCACTTACGCGTAATCTCAGGCGCGGGGAGAAGGGTTTCACGCTCATCGAGTTGCTCGTTGTCGTGGCCATCCTCGGCGTCATCGCCGCGGTGGTCATCCTTAACATCGGTAGTTTCATCGGATCGGGTGCGGTCGAAGCAGCTAATACCGAAGCGCACCAGGTTCGTACGGCTGCTGTGGCGGCGCTAGATCG
>CAZKHH010000112.1:0-4841 GCA_964552485.1 uncultured Dehalococcoidales bacterium
CGTCCAGCCTGAAGACTGTGCGCTCGCATCTGTTACGCTGAAATCAACCGAGTCTCCTCCTTGCCATCGACGTACAACACAAGTCGGTAGTCGCCCACCGGCCAGCCGTTGTCCGGGCGCTCGATGGAGAATGTAAGATGCCTGCTGCCGTCCGTCACCAGGGTGTACGTGTCGATTACGTGGTCGGTGACGTCCGCCTCTCCCTGGAGGTAGACCCACTCGGAGGTGATTTCCGTGTCGTGTGGGGCGTTAGAGAGCTTGACCGAGCAGAATATCTCGGGAGTGTCGACGTCGAACTCGTCGGTGGGGTTAATGGGACGTGCGTCTTCATCCACCCCGAGTGCCATCGTTGCGTCGCTCAGTGAAGCCGTGGTGAAGCTGACCTCACCGCTGCAGCCTGTGGCCGGGACGGTTGCCAGGACCAGGCCTGCCGCGGCGAGCAGGGCTTTCCAGCATGTGTTGTGCATCGAGCTACCTCCACCGGCTCGGAAACCGGGTATGCTGATTGTACACCTGAACCGGTGTACGCGTCCTTCGTAGTCCCGTCCAGTGGGCAGGGAGCCCTGCTAGTACAGATAACGCGCCGATGTCGAACGGCCGGCGAGGGCGTTAACCAGAAGCCTCACGCGGGCGAATCACGGAAGGGGAACATAGTAGAGGAGACACACCAACCTGCGCTTCTCTGCTACCTGCGGGTCCGGACCTGAGCGTTTGCAACCGGCCGAGCTTCGGATAGCTTCGAGCCTCGAATGATGTGCCTGCGCTTACACTGACAGCATCAGGTCGCAGTGTCCGTGTCAAGATAATGGGCGATGCAGTATTAGATGAATTGGTAGAGTAGCAGCGAAGTCATTCAGAATGGTCGGGCAGCCATGTCCTCGTCAGTCCATGCCTCACTTGTCTATGCAGGTAAGACTGACTTGAGTCTGCGTAATTGAGAAAGTGCTACCGCGACAACTATCACGAGCCCGCCGCTGTTGAGCAGAAGGTTGGGCGGTATCATCAGGAATCCTGCAGTCACGAGCAGCAGTCGCATTATGATCCGCAAACGGCCCAGTATCCACCCTTCCGATGCCGTCGCGAGGCAGAAGACAAGCATGGCGGATGCGGCCAGAGCCCATGCCACGTCCACCGGTCCGCCGTAGAGCAACAGGGCGGGTCTGTATACGAAGGCCAGCGGAACCACGAATCCCACGATGGCCAGACGCACCGCGGTGATGCTCGTGGACCAGAACCCTGCGCCTGCTATTCCCGAGGCGACGAGTGCTCCGACGGCTATAGGCGGGATTATGAAGGCGAGGATGGAGTAGTAGAGCGAGAAGAAATGGGCAACGAGTACCGGGATGCCCGAACCGATCATCAGTGGCGCTACGATGAGAACCGTCATCAGATAGGCCGCGATGGGAGGTGTGCCCGTACCCATCAGCAGGCACGCCGCCGCACCGATGAGCACGAGCAGCAGTAGTGAGTTGCCGGCTGCGGAGCTGGCGACGTGGCTGAACGTACTGCCGAGGCCTGTCTGAAACAGGGCGATTATGATTACGCCGCCAAGTGCACACACAGGAGCCACTCGTATCAGTTCCTGTGACGCTTCCTGCAGCGCCACTGCTATCCGTCTCGGCCCCATGCGGGTCTCGCTTCTGAGCGCCGCGACCAGCGGCACGAGTGGTATCGACCACATGGCAACCGTTGCCGGGTAGTGGCCATCTATCAGGAGCGCAACCAGTACCACCATGGGCACAAGAAGGTGTCCCCGTGTACGTAGCTCCTGCACCAGCGTGCGTATGTCCGGCTTGATGCCCGTAGCGCGTATACCTGTGCGCACGGCCTGAAGGTGCACTTGCGCGATGAGACACGAGTAGTAGAGGGCGGCAGGAATGAGCGCGATGAGCATTAAGCGTACGTACGGGGTCCCTGTAAGCTCGGCCATGATGAATACGATGCTTATCATCACCGGCGGCACCAGGCTCGCACCGGTCGACGCGGCCGCCTCTATTGCGGCTGCGTAGTGGGGCTTATAGCCGGTCTTCTTCATCATGGGGATAGTGAGACTTCCGGTCATGATGATGTTCGTCACCGGGCCTCCTGTCAGGCTGCCAACGAGAGCGCTGCCTATGACAGCTACCTTTGCGGGACCACCTCTCGATCCGCCTGCAAGGGCCTCACAAATGGAAGTGAGCAGTATGCCCATGCCAGAGTGCTGCATCAGCTTTCCGAAGATGAAGAACAGGGCAATGATGGTGGCTGACATCCTCAGCGGGATGCCCCAGAGACCATCGAGTGGACTCCATACGATGTGGTCGAGTATCTCGACCAGGTCCATGCCCGGATGAGACCAGATGCCGGGAAGGTGTGGCCCAAGGTTCATGAGCAGGAGGAACGCAGCTATTATGAGTACGAATGGCAGACCGACGGCTCTGCGCGTGGCCTCCAGTGTAAGAAGGACCAGTGCGGCCGCTGCCGCTATCTGGGTAGTCGAGAGGGGCGTGACCACCACGGCGCGCTCCAACAGCACTTCACTCTGGGAAACGAAGTACACGCCCACGAGTAGAGCCAGCCCAACCAGCGCAAGATCGAGCGGTCTGAAGCTCGCGGGCTCTCCGTGGGACGGGCTGAGAAGGAGGAAGCTGATAGCGAGCACCGCACTCAGATGGATTGCCAGGTGCGCGTCGACCGGCACGAGCCATGACATCGGACTGGCTACATGATAGACGGCAAGGCCGGCGAGCAAAGGCCCGGCAACGCGTTTGACCTTTGGTGGCAGCGTGTATCTCGATGATGGACGAAACCAGGCAAGTATCGTCTGTATCACAGCGCCCCGTTACTCATCGCTTCATCGGCGACCTGCAAGCCAGATATATGAACCGGCCGGCGCGCACCGTTAGTCCATCCATTCCTGGTCCCGGAAGAACTGAAGGGCGGCAGGATGGTACGACTCGCTGTTTCTTTCGGCCAGTGCCACGGCATCACGGATGGATTCCGGTGTCACCACTTCGGGGCTTTCGCCCTGCGTCAGCAGGCTGATATCAGGGTGCGCGAACATGGCTTCCAGCAGCCCATACACCACCTCGTCCGGCGTGTCCGGACGGGTTGAAAGGGACTTCGGTGAGGCCATGGTTTGTACGTCAGACGAGAGGAAAGGATACGTATCCGCAGGAATTGCCCCCGGCACGAAGCCCCATTCCGCGAACATATCCATCAGGCCCGGTTCCTCAACCGGCAACAGGACCAGGTCGCCCGTGTACGCGGCGAAATTCGAGCTGGGAATGCCCCCGTAGGTGAAACCCAGGTCTATCCTGCCGGAGCGCAACGCTTCGACGCCCGCCTGGCTCGAGGGAACAATCGTCTCGATTGACGCTCCCCAACCGACGGCATCGTCAAGGCTCGCGCCATGGTGCTCCAGCACCATTTCGAACAGAAGGCGTGCAACGCCCCCACCGCTGCCAAGCCGAAATGGATAGCGCTGTTCAACGATATCGGATGGCTCCGTCAGGCCGGTGTCTTTGCGCGCCGGGATGTGCACGTACATGTAGTAGAGGGGCAGGACCAGGCGATAGTCCGAGGCGGTTTCGAAGTCGATGTCCGGGTGGAGCGGCTCCTGGACGAGCAATTCCAGCTGTCTGACCCCGTTGGTGAAGAAGAAATCCAGCTCGCCCGAAATCCGCTTCTCGATGATGCGGGATTCGCCGCCTGCAGCTATCGATGTCACCTCCCATTCGGGGTGCTCGCGTCTGCAGGCCTCGGCGATTCCGTCGGCCCTCATCTGGCTGATGTAGCCCGCCTTGAAGCCCGCTATCGTGAACTGGTGAGAGCTGTCTATGTCCGGTCCGGTAGGTGCATTGCCATCAGCACACCCTGTGAGCACCAGGCACGCCAGGGACAGCACGACCGCGCACCATCGGGCACGGGTCGCCGGCAACTTGCTTTGTACTGGCTGGTTTCCTTGTTGTTCTGACATATGGCGAGCAACCTCCTCAGCGTGCCGGTTCCCGCAGAATCTCGAACGGCAGCAATTTGCCTCCTGCAGTGATATGTGGATGGGTCCGTACAACCCGTATCATATTTCGCTCGCGCCACACCTCGGCCATCATGCGGTTGGTGTCGCTTCCCTTCCGCAGCCAGGAAAGGACCGTCCGCACGAGTTCCTGCTCATCGACTTCCCCTATATCCGGGCTGATGCGCACGTCGAGGCACGTGTTTCCTGCTTCGTCCTCCCGCTCGACCATCTGGTAGTCGATTGAAGAGCCCCCGAAACGGGATGGAAGCACCTCTTCGACCAGATGGACGAGGTCGGTTCCCGCAAACGTCATACCTTCGCCTGTAAGCTTGTCAAAGCTGCGTACGGTCTGGATGTGACGGGTAAGCCCCAGATCGCCGAATCCGCACGTGCAGTCCCTGTCTTCGATCACCCCGTAATCCCCACTTTCGACATTCAACAGTATCTTGGGAGCCCTGTCGAAGCAAGATGTGAACAGGAACGCGTCGACGGTTCCTGAGCCAAATGCGGTCTCCCTCCTGTGCTGAATCACCGCGGTCGAGCCCGAGAGGAGGTGCATGTCATCCGCTGTTTTCCTGTCGGCGCAGCTGAGACCCACGATGCCGCCCTCGGCGAAGGCAAACGTGACTATGGCATCCATGCCTGCGGACCTTATCTCCGCCAGCTTGGCGGGTGTCAGGGGCTCGCCACCGACCCGGCAGGTCAGCCCGGTCAGGTCGTGCCCCTCCTGCCTGGCGCGATGGCAGAGGCGCACTGCTGAGTTCGGTGACGTGAACAGGACGCAGCCCTCTCCCCGTTCGAGCACTCGCAGCACGTGTTTCAGCACGCGGTCCACCTGTTCTCC
>CAZKHH010000113.1:0-4836 GCA_964552485.1 uncultured Dehalococcoidales bacterium
GACATAAAGAACGCAGATGTGCGACGGAATGATACGGGACCTGTGCAGACGGGGGGATTATGGCAAAGACAAGAGTTGCAATCACAAAGACCCAGCAACAGCCGGACGGGCAACAGATAGAAGCTGCTGTCAGAAGAGCGGTGAATCTAGCCGGAGGGCTGGCCGGGATTATCGGCAGTGGAAATACAGTAGTCATTAAGCCAAATCTTGTAGCGCCCAAGCCTCCAGAGAGTGGAGCGACCACCGATCCCAGGATCTGCAAGGCGCTTGCCGACATGGTCAGGGAAAGGGGCGCCCGGCCGATAATCGCCGAGTCGTCTTTTGTCGGACTCGACACGGAGGAGGCTATCCGTATCGCCGGCTACGAGAGACTACGGCAGGACGGCTATGAAGTAATAGACCTGAAGCAGAAAGGCATTGAGAAGGTAAGTGTTCCGGTCCCGCAGGGAGTGGCACTGAAAGAGGTGTTACTGCCAAAGATTGTCGTTGAAGCAGACGCGATAATCAGCGTGCCGAAGATGAAGACACATGACCAGGCTGCAGTTACGCTCGGCATCAAGAACATGAAAGGTGTGTTATCGGATGCATGGAAGCGCAAGTTCCATCACACCTACGGTGTGTTCGAGAGCACGGCCGATCTGCTTACTGTGATCAAACCGTCTTTCGTGGTGGTTGATGGAATTGTCGCCATGCAGGGTCTTGGACCAGCTTTTGGTGAAGCTCTCGAGATGGATTTGATCATCGCCGGGCGAGACGCTGTGGCAGTAGACACAGTTACAAGTGCCGTGATGGGATTCGAACTTCAGGAGTGCGGTTGTGTCAGGGAAGCGGCCGAACGGGAGCTCGGCATTGGAACCCTCAGCGACATCGATGTAGTGGGTGAGGACATCGCCAGTGTACAACACCGGTTCAAGCGCGCGGACGAGGCTATCACCGAAGCAATACCGTTCCCGCCTGACCTTAACATCATCGTAGGCGAGAAGACGTGCAGCGGCTGCAGAAACCAGCTCCTCAGCACGTTGTTTGACCTCAAAGAAGCGGAACTGTTGCACGAGACCGCCGGGTGGACCGTAGTGTGCGGCAAGGTCGACGAGCTGCCGCAGGTCCCGACCGAACGGCTGCTGCTGGTAGGAGCTTGTCTCGCCAGATTCAGGAACGAGGGGACATTCGTCGAAGGTTGCCCGCCAAACAGTCGCGACGTCATCAGGGGGTTCGGCGTAGCTAAGGCTGTTGGCATGGTGGATATAGATGCGGTAGAGGCAGAGGAAAGCTGAGGCAGACAGTGGTGAATGCACTCCACACAGATAGACTGTGGAGATTGTCCAAAGCTACGCACGGATGACACACAGGGGTGGGTACTCAAGAGAATGAGACAGATGGCCGGAACAGGTCCGTCTCTAGAATGTGGCGAGAAGAAGGAGGTAGAACATGACTCTCAAAGTCCTCTCGAAAGATGACATCTTCGCAGGAGCACCTGAATGGCGAGAGCCGGGAGGCAAGAATTACCTTGCTATGTACTCCAGTGTGTTCGGCGGGGTAGTGACGGATCCTGCCTTGATGGTCGTACCTGCAGACGACCATGTGATAAACCGCGGCGATGGAATCTTTGAATACTTCCCTGTCATCAATGGCCATGCGTATTGCTTCGACGCCCATATGGCACGATTGAAGAGATCGGCAGAGATAATCTCGTTGGAATTGCCGTTTGATATTGATACCATCAGACAGATCACACTGGAGACCATCGCGATCTCGGGCAGTAAAGACGGCGGCGTGCGCATGTTCGTCACTCGTGGAATCGGGAACTTCAGCTGCGACCCTACAACTCCCGGGAAGAGCCATCTTTACATCGTAATGCTGGCGACATCGGTCTGGGAGAACTTCCCTGCCCGATTGCGCGAGGAGGGAGCCTCCGCGATTACGTCCCATGTGCCGCTCAAGATGGGTTTCTACGCTCAAGTGAAATCCACCGACTATCTGCTCAACGCGCTGGTTGACCTGGAGGCGCACCGGAACAACGCCGATTTCGGCATCTGGTTCGACCAGGATGGCCACCTGGCAGAGTCGTCAACCGAAAACGTGGTCATCGTAAGCCAGGATGGGATACTGAAGTACCCGACTTTTGCACACATGCTCAAGGGCACCGGCCTGCTTCGAGCGTGCGAACTTGTAAAGGAGTTGATCGCCAACGGCGAATTGCAGGGGATATGCCAGACCGACATCACACAACACGAGGTATACGAGAGCTCGGAGATAATCTTTCTGACAAGCGGCTCGGTGCTACCTGTGGTCCAGTTTGACGGAAGGACGGTTGGCAGCGGAAAACCAGGCCCGGTCTGTCGTCGCCTCCAGGACCTCTTCAAGAGAGACATGACAGAAGGCCCCGGCGAAGTTCGTACGCCCATAAACTACTGATATGTGAACATCGCTGTTCAGTCCAGCCAGGCTTATTGTTAATTCGAGTGTCCGGTGCCCGCACCGTCACCCGTCTCCCCATTGCGGTAGAGAGCCCGCTACCCTACCGGCGCTTTCGGCGGGCACGGCATCGGCTCCTTCCGCCGAAATCCATACCGGGTTGGATTAGAGTCCGCCGACAGGTACTTCAGGTGAGCGACGACAACGCCTGCAGCCCGCATTGCCTGGTCCGTTTGGCGATAGTGAACAAGGAGTTGAGAAGATGAATATACCGTTCAAGCAGGTTGACGTGTTCACGAGCGTCCGATTCAAGGGCAATCCTGTCGCAGTCGTGCTCAAGGCAGAAGGGTTGACGACCGAACAAATGCAGCAGATCGCGAGCTGGACGAACCTGTCCGAGACCACTTTTGTGGTACCCCCCATGAGCCCACAGGCAGACTACCGGGTTCGTATCTTCACGCCCGGCGCTGAGGTTCCATTTGCAGGCCATCCCACCATCGGCACTGCTCACGCATTACTCGAAGCGGCTCTTGTCAAGGCCAGAGATGGAGAGTTGATCCAGGAGTGCAGCGCAGGCCTGATCCCTCTCAAGATAGACTATGACGAGGAAGAGGGACCAAGAATCTGGTTCCAACTGCCGCAACCGCCGCTCACACCATTGGATAGTACCCAGGTCACCGAGCTTGAAGCCATCCTGGACATGGAAGTGCTGCGCGCATTCACACCTCGCGTGGTCGACGTCGGTCCGCGCTGGAATGTGGCTCAACTGGCCAACGCACAGGAGGTTCTATCAATTCGGCCGGATCTCGACAGGATGAAGCTGCGAGATATCCAGCTCGGGGCAACGGGCGTAGTCATATTCGGCGAATACTCGAAGGAGGCATCCGCCCGCATCGAGGTTCGCGCCTTTGCTCCCGTCCACGGTGTAAACGAAGACCCTGTATGCGGGAGCGGCAACGCCAGCGTGGGCGCTTTCATATACCAGACGGGGCAGGTATCCCATTTCGGAAGTGAATACCTGGCGTCACAAGGTGCCGCCCTTGGCCGGGCTGGCTTGCTCCATGTGGCAGTGAGTGAGCAGTTCATCCGAGTGGGCGGAGCCGCAGTAACGTGCATTGATGGACACTTGTCCACTTGACGCCGGAATGACTAACCAGCAATCAGCCCGCTCCTCGCCCGGTCGACTGGCTTCAAGTCTGATAATCGCAGAACGTCAGAACGGTGAGTGGCCAAGACCAACGCCACTCGACCAACGCGGCACATGCCAGTCTGCTCAGCAAGCACAACTCGCCGCGACTCACCTATGGGCAGTGCAGCAACCGGGCTTCCACAAATACCTTTCGACACGGGCTACCGCAGCCCATTGCCGCCTCTTCCGTAACAAGGCAAGCCTACACCTATTGTTCAGAGTGTGAACTAACCAGGAGTATCGGCACCCTGCCCTTGGAGCGAAGCACCCTGTCAGCGACACTGCCGAAAGCCCATCGGGTCAGTCCGGATCGACCATGCGTAGACATAGCGATCAGGTCGGCATCCATGTCTTCGGCGACCCTCACAATCTCCTCGGGTACTTCGCCCACAGGCGCCTCTACGGTAACCGTCAAGCCCTTGTCCGTAAGGACTTCCTTTACGCCTTCAAGGTACTTGAGGGCCTCCTGCCTGTTCTGCTCCGTCTCCTTCTTGGCAGCGCCCACATCCTGGAACCCGGCGGCGCCACTCCATCCGTACACCATCGGAGCCACAGGGTCGACTACATGAAGGAGTACAATATGTCTCTCAACTTCAGGCGCCAGCTTGGAGAACAGGTCCCTGACACACGGTAATGCTGTCTCGCCCAGTTGCGATCCGTCCAAGGGAACAATCACTCTTTCGCGCATTTCACCAACATCCTCCTCCTAAAGTGGACCTTGCGTTCAGGATTGACCGGTCCTTCGCAGTCAGAAACCGATATATGAGTGCCTCACTTCATTGCCGACCACACTATGCTATTGAACAGAGACACCAATTCCTGTCTACCAGTCAGCGTCTTCATTCAACTTCAACTTCAACTATCATCTCGATCTCCACCGGGATCCCAAAGGGAAGCGCCTGCATTCCCACGGCAGAACGTGCATGCTTACCGGCCTCACCGAACAGCTCGACGAGCAAATCGGAACACCCGTTAATCACTTTGGGCTGCTCCTTGAAGTCCTCAGTACAGTTGACCATTCCAAGCAGCTTGACGAATCGTTTCACCTTGTCCAGGTCGCCAATAGCCGACTTAATGGAGGCCAGACAGTTCAACGTCACGTTCCGCGCGACCTGATAGCCTTCATCCACCGTGACATCGCCTCCGAGCTTTCCTGCTGTCTTGATATCTCCATAATTCCACGGCCCGTGTCCCGAAACGAAAAGCAGGTTGCCGACCCTAACGGCCGGAAC
>CAZKHH010000114.1:0-4786 GCA_964552485.1 uncultured Dehalococcoidales bacterium
AGAACGTGATTGCGGGCGGTGGCGCCACCGGCTGCGAGCTGGCCCTCCATATCGCCCGCCAGGGCAGGGAAGCCGTGGTCGTCGAGATGCTACCTAACGTGGCGACGGACATCCCTCTCATCAACAGGGGCAACCTGGTGGCCGAGATGCAGGATGCAGGGGTGAACATCGTGGCGGAGTCGCAGATAGTGGAGATGAAGGCTGATGGTGTGGACGTGGTTGGTCCCGACGGCAAGCGCAGCACGGTTCAAGGCGACCGGATAATACTCGCCATCGGGTTCTCATCGCATCGAGGACTGGCCAAGGACCTCGAGGGCATGGGAGTCGAGACCTACGTTGTAGGCGACTCGGTGAAACCACGCAGGGTCGGCGAGGCTACCCGCGAAGGGTACCTGGCAGGGGCCGCTGTCTGACAAGCAGTGTAGACAAGGTGTTTCAAAGGGGCCGCGCGTTTTGCGCGGCCCCTTGACGTGTGGGTTAAGCCAAATCTTGCAGCATGGCGCGTTGCTGCGAGCATCTCAGCACCAGAACGGTACGCACCCGTAGAATTCGTACACGGGCACAAGCCAACCCAGATCTTCAGGATCGGGCCAGTCATCCTTATCGAAGCCCGGCGCCGCTTCGAGCTCCTTTCTCTCAACATTCATGATGAATCTTCTATCACGGTGTCCCTCATGTTCCGTCTCTTCAACTTCGCGACCAAGAGCATCCCACGGTACCGCGAACAGCTTGTTCTTCAAGCCCATGAAGCTCCCACCGAAGCTAAGCACGGCATATGCAACTTGACCAGTGGGCATATACAGAACTATGTCCTGTATCTCTCCAACGTGTTCCCCCGCAAAATCCACTACTTCCTGCTCAAGCAGTCCGCTAACCGGCCTCGAAATCAACGTGTCCAATCCAGCCACCTTCTCTTTCTCCACGCTTCGGCGTGTGTGCGAGATTTGATGCTAGCACTCTGCGCACAAGCATCAAAACCCATGAGGCAAATAATGAAGCCAACGCGTGCCACCCAAACCTCCGTTGACCAGGGGTGCGCAGAGTACATCTATCCGTTCGACTACATATTCCGTGTCTTTTCATCGAAGGGATGCGTCCCTCTGCACCCTGTGCCATCCAGACGTACCAGAGGCTCCCATTCGGCGGTGGCGATGAGACGGCACCTCTGCAGTTCGACAGACCCTCATGGTTTTCGCTATCTTGAGGGGGAAACTTGGTGGAGGAGGTGTGAGATGCTTGACAACAATACCTACAACCTCATGATGCAGATGGTCGAGGAGAACCAGTCTCTCTGGCGCATCAAGAGCATGTACACAAAGGACGCCGGTGACTGCTCCGAGTGCTCTGATTTCTGGAAGGACCTTGTCTCCCAGAAGGAGCAGAACGTCGACCGGCTTGAGAAGCTGCTCAAGTCGCATCTGACCTAGCTGCAAGGATTGCGAAGGATGGGCCGTGACCGTTGGTCACGGCCCATTTCTGTTCCGGGCGTCATCGGGTTTCGGCGTTTCGTGTGGGACAAGACGGCAGTTGCCCGGCAAACACCTACGGGCGAGGCATGCTTCGCCCATGCGATTACCCATCCACCATCTACGGGTAGACGTGGGGACCAATCCGATACACAGTCATCTGCATCGCCCCCGGGTATAGACGCCGGTTCAGGGCAGTGCTAGCATTGCGGCTAACCGCCAGCGGCCAGCGGTGACACAATGAACACGGTCGAGATCTACGAGGGGTGGTGTAAGAAGTGCGGTATCTGTATTGCCTTCTGCCCCCGTCAGGTTCTCTCTCAAGGCGAAGATGGGTTTCCTGTTGCCAGCAACCAGGAGGCCTGTACAGGTTGCCACTGGTGTGAGTTGAGATGTCCCGACTTCGCCATCGTGGTACACGAAGATGAGCACGCGGACAACTGAGCGTCTCCTGCTGCAGGGGAGTGAAGCATGCGTACGAGGCGCACTGGCGGCCGGATGCCGCTTCTACGCCGGCTACCCAATCACTCCAGCCACCGAAATCATGGAGTCCATGTCACGCCGACTTCCGAAGGCAGGCGGCATGTTCGTGCAGATGGAAGACGAAATCGCCAGCCTCGGCGCCGTCATCGGAGCCTCACTGGGAGGCCTCAAGGCGATGACGGCAACGAGCGGACCCGGGTTCTCGCTGATGCAAGAGCATGTCAGCTTCGCGGCGATGGCCGAGGTCCCGTGCGTAATCGTGAACGTGATGCGAGGCGGCCCGAGCACCGGGCTGCCGACGCGACCGGCGCAGGGCGACGTCATGCAAGCGCGCTGGGGTGCACACGGCGACCACCCGATACTCGTGGTCGCTCCTTCGTCGGCGTACGAGTTCTTCGAACTCACCGTGAAGGCTTTCAACCTCGCTGAAAGATATCGAAGTCCGGTTATCGTCCTTGCGGACGAGGCCGTCGCACATACCCGTGAGAGCGTCGTGCTGCCTTCCGCAAGTGAACTGGAGATTGAGGAACGTCCGAAACCGACAGTTCCCCCGGAGTGGTATGCACCTTACCGGGATCCTGGAACAGGGGTACCACCGATGGCAGCCTTCGGCGAGGGGTACCGCTTCCATGTCACCGGCCTGATGCACGACGTCAACGGCTTCCCGACCGATCGTCAGGACGAGAGCGAAGAGCTGATGATGAGGCTGTTTAACAAGGTTTCGAAAGACTTCCACCTGCTCCAGTGGTACGACTCATACTTCGAGGATGACGCGGAGATAACTGTCGTCGCTTATGGCTCGGTAGCACGCTCGGCGCTCAGGGCTGTGAGGCTGGCGCGTGAAGAGGGAATCCCAGTGGGCCTGCTGAAGCTCAAGATGCTGTGGCCGTTCATGCGGCGTACAGTTGCCCAACGAATCGCGACCTCAAGGAAGATACTCGTGCCGGAGATGAATATGGGCCAGCTTTCACGAGAGGTGAAGCGCGTCAACCCTGGCAGGTGCGAGATTGCGACGCTTAACAGGATAGATGGTCGGATGATCACACCCTCTCAGATACTATCCTCGATAGAGGAGGCAATGGAGGCATGAACGGGCAGCCTCTCATCCACGAGTATCTGCGCTCATCGAAGCGCTTTCCCCACGTTTGGTGCCCGGGCTGCGGCATCGGGATACTACTTGGTGCACTCGTGCGGGCAATCCACACCAACGGTTATGACAAGAACGATATCGTCCTCATCTCCGGAATCGGATGCTCAGGTCGCCTGCCGGTGTACCTCGATTTCAATACGTTGCACACGACGCATGGAAGGGCCCTCACATTTGCAACAGGCATCAAACTGGCGAAACCCGACCTCAAGGTCATCGTCGTCATGGGCGACGGCGATGCTGCTTCGATAGGAGGAAACCACCTTATCCATTCCGCCCGGCGGAATATCGACATCACGGCAATCATAGTCAACAATCAAGTGTACGGAATGACAGGCGGGCAGGCATCGCCCACCACCCCGTTCGGCCTCACTACATCCTCGTCTCCATACGGCCATCTTGAGCACCCCTTCGACATCTCACGACTTGTGGAAGCGGCAGGGGCCGTGTTCGTCGCGCGTTCGACCGTGTACCATGCCCGTGCACTTGAGAAGCTCATCTCGACGGCGCTCGAGAAGAAGGGTTTCTCGGTCGTAGAGGCTATCTCTCCCTGTGTTACCCATTTCGGCAAGTTCACCGGGCTGCGTTCTCCCGTCGAGATGATGGAATGGCAGCGGGACAATGCAGTGCCAGTGGATAAGGCACGCAACATGGCATCGGCGGAACTTGAAGGCAAGTTGGTCACAGGCGTACTGGTTGACATCGAGAAGCCGACCTTCCATGAAGAACACGCCCGCATACGCAGCGAGGTCGAGGGACTCTGATGCGGTACGAAGCGCGACTGGCAGGCGCTGGCGGACAAGGACTTGTGCTCGCAGGCATCGTCCTCGCTGAGGCGGGTCTGCTGGAAGGGCACTTCGTGGTGCACTCGCAGAACTACGGGCCGGAGGCGCGCGGTGGTAACTCGGTCTCCGAGGTCATCTTCTCAGACGAGGAGATCGACTATCCGAAGGCGACGGGCCTCGACCTTCTCGTGGCGCTGAACCAGCGTGCGTGCAGTGAAAACCTCGGTGACATGAAAGAAGACGGCCTGGTCATAGTCGATTCAGCGACAGTGAAGAAGACATTGTGGGGGAAAGTAATCCGATCCCATCTGCAACGTGAGGCGGATACCACATTCGGGGACTCCAGGGTGGTCAACGTTCTCGCCCTCGGCATTCTCACGCCTTTCTGTCCCTGGATCAGTGAATCGTCCCTGGAGCAGGCAATCAGTCGCATGTTCCCTCAGCAACTAATTGAGCACAATACTAAGGTCTACAGAGCGGGCGTGAAGAACGGCCTCGAACTCAAGGCAACGACATCGTTCCACGAACACGAAGACGCGATAGAGGTGTGAGGGGGTGCCGATTCCCGCACGGTGATGAACAACCGTGCCTTTTCGCCCATCGTGAAGGCTGGCGAATTGAAGGAGGAGGGTCGGCTTGGGAACCGACCCCTGCACGACGGCACACAACGCGCATGATTATCCGCAATGCAGGGCGCCCACAAGGCTGGGTGGGGCGGGCTGGCGTGGGAACCGCGACCCCTGAAGGCACACACTTGACCGAGCCGCAACCCACCTACCCGAACAGCGACTTCAACCAATTGATGAGAGCGTCGATAAGAGCTTTGAAGATTGAGCCAAGGCTGTCTGAAGAGCCGGGCACTCCGGCATCGGCGGTACCGCCGGACCCCGAATCCACCTGGACCG
>CAZKHH010000115.1:0-4745 GCA_964552485.1 uncultured Dehalococcoidales bacterium
GGATTGTCAGTCCTCTCTCTATTGCCATAACGTTTTCTGTCGGCCGTTAGCCTAGTGCGCGGAGAAGAACGCACCAGCGGATGGCGAGAGTTGGCGATGGTTGTTCCTGGCGCCTCGTGTGTTGAGAGGCTGAAGTGTCCCTGGCTCCGGAACTGACGCGTGCTTCCTTCTTTAGCACTGCTCCTGTCACAACGATATCTCTCCTGGCTAGCAATGTCGTTGACGGGGCGTGCTTGAACTGGTAGTATAGATGAATGAGCGCTCATTCAGTAACCACGGAAGAGAAGAAGGAGATTATACGGCGTGCAGCAGTGCGGGTTATTGCGGAGCACGGGTTCTATGAGGCGACGACCAGGATGATAGCCATGGCTGCCGGCACCGCCACCGGGACCATATACAACTACTTCTCGACCAAAGAAGAGATTCTTGCGTACATAGTGGAAGTGGAACGGTCTCGACGGGTGGCGTTCCTTCGCGAGATAGTGGATTCCGACCTTTCGCCCCGGGATAAGCTCCGCCGTTTTCTGGAAAGGCACTTCCGGCAGGTCGCGGCGGACCCTGACACGGTGCGCCTGGTGATGCGCGAGTTCCACTTTTCCGAAAGGGAGGAACTGGAACCCCTTCGCAGCTATTTCCGGCAGATACCAGAGATGCTCTCCCGTATCGTGGGAGAGGGACTTGATGAAAGTGCGGCCCGGCTTCGCGGGATCGCTCTCTTTGGAACGGTGCAGGCGTTCACCCTTGAGACATTGATATCTCCGGCGGATCCGTCGTTATCGCCGGAGAAGGCGATCGAATCACTGCTCGGGCTGTTCTTGCCACAGTTGCAGCAACGGGTAACCCCGCTTCGTCACCCTGGGCCTGGCTCAGACCGTGAGTGACTGAGCGCTCAGTCAAAGGAGAATTGAATGACAACCGCAATCCTTATTGCAGCAGCCGCTGGACTGCTTCTGTGGTCCTGGCGTCGTGACAGGCGAAAAACCCGTGAGAGTGCCCTGATAGCAAAGACACATTTACTCTCGATAGGGCCCAAGATAGCCGCCATCCTCGCCTTAATCGGCCTGGTCCTGGCCGTGATTCCTCAGCAGTACATACAGGCCTTGCTCGGGGGCACCAGCACTTTTCTCAGTACAATCTACGCGGCTGTAATCGGCACCATCACGATCCTGCCAGCGTTTGTGGCGTTCCCCTTGTCTGCTTCTCTCGTGGAGAGGGGAGCGCACGTCGTTGCGGTCGCTGCCTTCATAACCACGCTCACTATGGTGGGGTTCGCGACGCTTCCGATAGAGATCGAGTACTTCGGCAAGCGCTTCGCCCTGCTGAGAAACGGCACCAGTTTTATTGCCGCACTGTTCATCGCCGTCGGGATGGGGCTGCTGCTGTGAGAAATGTGGTCAGGAAGAACAAGCTGATACTTGTGACTGTCATCGCCTACGCCGCCGTGCTCATTCTTGATGGCGGGCTGTTTGTTACAGCCGTCCAGAACACGTGGATGTACATCCGAGAGATGCTCCAGGTCTTTCCTGCCGTTATCGTACTGGCGGCTCTCATTACGGTGTGGGTACCGCCGCATATAATCATGAAGAGCTTCGGCGCCTCGTCCGGGATTCGCGGCAAGCTGGTCTCGGTACTTGTCGGTTCCGTGTCCGCCGGCCCAATCTACGCCGCGTTTCCCGTTACGCAGTCGCTTCTTCGCAAGGGCGCAAGCCTTACCAATGTCGTCATCATCATCAGTGCCTGGGCCGTGGTGAAAGTCCCGATGCTGATAGTCGAAGTACAGTTCCTGGGAATCGAGTTCGCTGCTGCCAGGTATCTCTTCACTGTTCCTGCCATTATCGGGATAGGACTGTTCGTCTCCACCAGGGCAAATCGAGAGGAAGTGATAACGTCGGGTCTTCACGCCGGCGAGCCCGATGTCGTCATCGAGGAGATACTTGCAGCCCTTCCTGGTGCAAACTGCGGTGGGTGCGGGTATAGCGGGTGTGCCGCCTTCGCTGAGCGACTGCGGAACGGTGAGGAGGAACCCGAAGCATGTGCAATGGCAGACGAGGGCCTTGAGAAGGAACTGAGGTCGCTACTGGAGCGTTCGAGGTCTGCGGTTCGCTAACACGCCTGACGCGCGGATGGTGAACAGCATGTGGTGCCTTTTGATCTCAGTCGCTTCTCCTTGATTATGGCTCCTGCCCTGCGTACACTCCCCGTTGCCCCGCCTCGCCGACCCGCAATCGGCGTCAGCATACGCGGGATGTCCGCACCTTCCGGCAGAGGAGACAAGGATATGGGTATGAGTATGAGCAGACCGCTGATTGCGGATGTCCGGGCCATGGAGATCATCGATAACCGTGGACGTCCCACGATACGTGCCAGGGTGTTTTTGGAAGGTGGTGTCGTAGGCTGTGCTGACGTGCCGTGCGGCTCGTCGACCGGCTCGTACGAGGCGTACGACCTGCGGGACGGCGATGCGCGGTACAACGGCCGTGGTGTCCGCAAGGCTATCGGCAACATCGGAGATATTATCGCTCCGGCCCTCATCGGGCTGGATGTGACCGACCAGCGCAGGCTTGACCACGTCATGGCGGAACTGGACGGCACACCTGACAAGTCGCGCCTCGGAGGGAATGCCATTCTCGGAGTATCGATGGCCGCGGCACAGGCGGCTGCAATTGCGCTCGGCCAACCCTTGTACCGCTATCTCAGCATCGATGGCCATGTCCTGCCGGTGCCGCAGTCGTGTCTTATCAACGGTGGAGTCCATGCCGGCAACGAGCTCGACGCGCAGGAGTTCTGTGTAATGCCTGTCGGCTCGCCGACGTTCGGCGAGGCGACCCGACTCGTGTGCGAAGTGTTCGAGGTCCTGAAAGGAATACTCGAGAGGAAACACGGCAGGCTCTCTACCAACTTCGGCGAGGACGGGGGATTCGCCCCTCCGTTGCGCAACTCCCGCGAAGCGATGGACTCTCTTTGCGAGGCTGTGGAGCAGAGCGGATACGCCGATGATATCGTCTACGGGCTGGACATCGCCGCCACTCCGTTGTATGACAAGGAGACGGGTACGTACCGCTTCGACGGCAAGGAACGAAGCACCAATGAGATGGTTGCGGCGGTGGTAGACCTGGCGCGCGAATATCCCTCAATCGTCTCAATCGAGGACCCGCTACAGCAGGATGATCTCCAGGGTTGGAAGGCCGTGGTGGACTCGCTTCCTGGGCTGCTAATCGTAGGCGACGACCTTACAGCCACCAACGTGAATCGACTCCGCCTTGCCATCGAGGCGGGCGCCATGAATTCGCTTCTGTGCAAGGTGAACCAGGCGGGCTCGGTCACCGACGCGATGAATGCGGCCCGGTATTCCCAACGCCGCAAGTGCCCGGTTGTCATGTCTGTTCGTTCCGGCGAGACCGAAGACCCTATCCTTTCTGACATAAGCGTCGCGCTCAATGCCGGTGTGTTTAAGATTGGAGGGCCTCATGGAAGCGACCGCGGCAAGAGCTTCAACCGCTTCCTCGAGATAGAAGCCGAACTGGGCTCGGTCGCCCGGTATGCAGGGCGCGACTACGCACAGGCTGGGTGAATGCCGTGTTTGACCTCACCACACTCCTTTCCCATGGCTACATTCCCGGGCGAACGCTTGCCCTGGACATCGCCGGGCACGCGCTGAAGGCGGTCGACCCTTATCGCGCCGTGCTACGCCATGTAGATATCCAGGGGAGCGTGCTGCGTGTCGATTATCAGACGTACGACCTCGACCGTTTCAATCACATCTACGTGGTCGGTGGTGGCAAGGCCTGCTATCCGCAGGCATTGGCGGTGGAGCAGTTGCTGGGCGAGCGTATCACGAAGGGCTACATCTCGGTTAAGCAGGGGCAACTGGATCCCTTCGTCCAACGACTGGGTCCACTCAGGCGCATCTGCGCTGAAGAGTCCGCCCATCCGGTCCCGGACGAGACGAGTCTGCGGGCAGGCGAGCAGATACTTGCCATCGCCGACAGGGCTGGCGAACGCGACCTCGTGCTCGTACTGATGTCTGGAGGCACGTCATCGCAGGTTATTGCTCCCGTCAATGGAATCTCCGTTGAGGACAAGGCCAGGGCACACCGCCTCGCTATCACCAGCGGCCTCGACATCACCGAGATCATGACGGTGCGGGGACATCTCTCCCGCATTAAGTGTGGAGGACTGGCGAGGCGCCTGTATCCAGCAACCGTCGTCACACTCGTGGTCTCGGACGAGAAGAACGACGCTATCAGGTGGAACACCGATTGGGTGACGCCGAACGGCACTACGCCCGTCGATACGGTGGACATCCTCGAACGTTATGGCCTCTGGCAGCGGATGCCGGAATCCGTGCGCACACATCTCAGCGGGGCGGCAGAGTCGCCGTTGCTCAGCACTGTCCCTTCAGATGCGAGGATACAGAGATGTCAGGTGGTCTGGACGCGCGAGCTCTTCGACGCGGCCGTTGTGCGCTCGCGGGCACTCGGTCTCACACCACTGCCTCTCACCTCGGTGATGACCGGGGAGAGCAGGGAAGTCGGCCGCGTGCTCGTAAGCATCGCATCGTTGAGGCGGTCCCCATGTACTGGCAGGCGCCCTCACAGGGCAGCGAGTGGTGCTGCACGAACCGGTGCTCGTTCCATGTGTCGAGACCGGCCTGCGCACGTCCGAACGTAGCGGCGATATCGCCGCTCAGCAGGTAGCAACTGCCGATGCCGCCGGAACCGCCGGGCACGATCACGACCGGAACG
>CAZKHH010000116.1:0-4724 GCA_964552485.1 uncultured Dehalococcoidales bacterium
ACGAGAACATCCGGCAGGTTGTCAAGTGCTGCGGCGAGAGCCTCTTCTCCGTTCGTCGCAGCGGTGACTGTGTGGCCGGAGGAACTGAGTTGCTTGATTAGAAGCTTGCGACTGTCGCTATTGTCTTCCGCAACAAGTACGTGCATGCTTTGCCTTTCCCGGTGCAACCATCCCAGGGTCACCGCGACGTGCTGTCATCGACAATATGCTGGGCAACTAGACCAGGAAACACGTCTACATCGATCGGCTTGCGTATGAACCCGCTGCAACCGGCGTCAAGCGCGCGCTGCAAGTCGTCCGGAATGACACTCGCCGTGATCGCGACTATTGGAATGTGCGCAACCGTGGGCATCGCTTTCATGCGCATGGTGGCCTCTATCCCGTCGATGCCAGCGCGAAGCCTCAGGTCCATGAGAATCAAATCAGGTTCTTCCCTCCGGACGATATCGATCGCTTCTTCTCCAGTTGCAGCTTCGATAACGCGGTACCCGCGGTTGACCAGAAGCTTTCGTACGAGACGCCTGTTCTCTTCCTTGTCGTCGACGGCCAGAATCGTTCTGCCCGCGCCTTCTCTATCCATCGTCCATGTCCTTCCTTCGCATGCTGGCATACACAAGGGTTGAAAGTCGACTACTTCGTGGGCAGGGTGAACGAAAAAGTACTGCCTTTCCCCAGGTCGCTTTCCACCCACATCCGTCCGCTCTGCATCTCAACGAACTGCTTGGTAATGATCAGCCCGAGTCCGGTCCCTTCTGAACCATCCAGTCGGGCCGGCCCGACTTGCTTGTAGCTTTCGAACAGATGCGGAATGTCCTGGGGAGAGATGCCAATACCTGTGTCGGTGACTGAAAAAATGAAGTCGCCCTCTGTCGTGCTGATATCCAGCCGGATGCTTCCCTTATTGGTGAATTTGACGGCATTGCCAAGGAGATTGAATAGTATCTGCTTCGTCTTGTTCTTGTCCGCGTATACTGTCTCGATTTCGGGAGCAACCGTGCAGGTTAGCTCCAGTCCTTTGTCCTCGGCCAGCTTCTGCATAGTAGGGACGATTAGGGATATTAGCTCGGACACAGCATAGTCTTCTTTGACAACCTCGAACTTGCCCGCTTCTATCTTTGAGAGGTCGAGCAAGTCATTGATGAGACTCAGTAGGTGCCTGCTGTTGTCGTAGACTGTCTGAAGGTCCTCTCTCTGGTCGTCGGTAATGGTACCGTCCATCCCGTCAAGCATCAGCTTCGTGTAGCCGATAATCGAGTTTAGCGGCGTCCTCAGTTCGTGGCTCATGTTCGCGAGGAATTGCAACTTGTGCAGGTTGGCTTCCTCCAATTGTCTGGTGCGCTGCTTGACCAGCTCCTCTAGGTGTTCGTGTGACTGCTCCAGCTCATGTTCGGCGTCCTTGCGTCTGGTTATCTCCTGCGTTAGATCACTGGTCCTGGATGCCACCTGGGCCCTCAGGGCGAAGGCGCCTGTCGCGAGAATCAACGCCAGTCCTCCGATGCCTGCGAGTGAGATGAGCAGCCATCGCGGAATCGACGGTTCTTCGGTCTCTCCCGTAATCCATGTTCTCAATGCCTGGTAGTAGATGGAATCGCCTGCCTCTTTGATCTTTCTGACGTGGTGGTCTGTGCTCTCGATGAGATAAGCTGTCCTGTCGCTGTCCATGGAGAACGCAAAATGAAGGCGAGAAGGTTGAAAGATAATTGGAGTCTTGGACAGGCCGTAACTGTTCTTGTGCCGATAGCCGAAGTCCTTGCTGGTCACGCCGGCGTCGGCAGTTCCGCTGTTCACCGTTTCCAAGACCTCACTGTAGCTGTCGACTTCAACGAACACACATTCGATGTCGAAGGCGGTGACAAGCTCCTTGATGCCCCCGGGTCCGTCGACATTCACGCTGCCTGCGAGCACCGCGACGGTCTTCCCTTCCAGATCGACGATGGATTGTATATCCGTACCCTGATGTGAATACACGGTTGCCCAGCTTGTGTACACAACCTCTGTTCCGAATGCGTAGTGCGTTGCTCTCTCCTCCGTGTATGCGACATCCGGCATCATGTCGATGTCGTTATCTGCAAGGTTCCTCATGCATTCGCTCCAGGAGCCGGGCACGTACTCTATTACCCACCCCTCTTCGTCGGCGATGTATTCGACAATTTCGGGCCAGAATCCCGCGGCAATGCCTTGGTCGTCTGTGAAAATCTTCGGCGCATTCTCGTACAGACCGACTCTGACAACGGTTGGGTCGTCTGCCGCGACAGTCGCAGTGAGTAAGGGAACGCACAGACTGGAAAGACACAGTGCCACCATACTGGTCCGTCGTCTCATGTTGAGTACGTCCCTATTGAGTCTTTCTGTGAGTCCGGGCCTGTAGCTCAGAGGATTGCTTCGCAAGACCTGATAGGCAGAGTACTTCTGGCATGATGGAGGTATTAGACACACCGTCGACCTGTGCTAACGTTGCCACTAGTCTCACAATAGCTCATGAATCTATGGAGTGCAACATGTGGATCGCGAGGACAGGTGTGGTGTGAGGGCTGAGACGGCCACGGCATGACACTGGTTGCGGCTTCGCTGCTGTGTTACAGTCAATGGTCGCATATGAATAATTCTCACGCCGACATCGGTCGGCACAGTATTCCCGCAGAACTGGTGGAGATTCCTCCAGTGTTGGACGACCTGTCAACCCTTGTTTGTGTCAAAGACCGCAACTTGAACGTGGTCAGTGCAAATCGGGCTGTATGTCAGGCAGTTGGAGTGTCGCGCGACGAACTGCTGGGCAACCCGATATGGCCACTTCTCGGTGAAGCCGGTGCCGACACGGCCAGGATTGAGTATGAAGTCGTGGCCTCTGGTGAGCCTCGACTTGGCATCATCGAACAGTACCCGGGCAGCGAAGGGCCGCGCTGGTTCTTGAGCGACAAGGTGCCGATACTCGATGCAGCGGGTAACGTTGTCGGTCTCATTGGAGCTTCGACTGATGTCACGAGCCAGATGCGTGCGAGCCATGAGCGTGCGGTGCGTGATCGCCTGCTTGATGCAGCCACTGACGGTATCCTGGTGCATGATCTTGAGGGAAACATCCTCTACGCCAACAAGGCTGCAGCAGAGCGCAGAGGCTATTCGGTAGAGGAGTTCTGCCGCCTCAAGCTCTCGGATATTGATGCTCCCGACCAGTTGGCATACCTCGAGGAAAGAGTACGTACGCTTAGAGAAACCGGACATCTGACATTTGTGGGCCGCGACAAACGCAAGGACGGTTCTGAGTTTCCTATAGAGGTTTCGGCTGTCCTTGAGACGGTCGATGGAGAGACGCTAATCCTTAGCGTGGCCCGTGACATTAGCGAACGACTGTACAACGAGCGGGCACTGCGGGAGAGCGAACGTAAATACCGTGAGCTGTTCGAACAATCGGTGGATGCCATCAACCTGGTTACACTCGACGGTCGGATTGTGGATGCCAATCCGGCGTGGTACAGATTGTTGGGCTATGATCCGCAGGACCTTGAATGGTTGAACGCGAGCGATGTTTACGTGGAGAAGGATGGTCGCACCAGATTCCTGCAGCGCATCGCTGAGAGCGGCGATCTCACAGACGAGACTCGCTTCAGGCGCAAGGACGGAACGGAGTTTGACTGCCATCGCTCGGTCAGGGCCAGGTATTCAGATGACGGCACGCTCATCGGGTTCCAAACTGTGTTTCATGACATAACGGAGCGGAAACAGGCCGAACGCGAGCTGCAAGAGAGCGAGCACCGGTTCCGGCTGCTCGCGGACAATCTGCACGATGCCGTGGTGAGGCTGGGACCAGACTTACGCCTGCTGTACGCGAATCCCGCGCTGGACCAGTTCTCCGGCCACGAGCACAGCGCTCACGTGGGTGACAACCTTACAGAGATGTCGCGTGTCCCTGACATGATTCAAGACATCCGGGAGAGCACGCAGAGTGTGTTTGAGAGCGGCCGGCCGGTCTCAGGCAGCGGCCGGGTACGCACAGCTGCAGGCGAACGCTTCGCACAGTGGTATATCGTGCCGGAGAAGGACGAGATAGGAAGAACGCAAAGTGCGCTGGTGAGTATTCACGATGTCACGCAGCTGCGGCACGTGCAGGGCGAGCTCCAGGAGTCGCACACGCGCCTGAGGGAGCTGACGTATCATCTTCAGGACGCGAGGGAAAAAGAACTGACGGCGCTGGCGCGGAACCTTCACGACCATTTCAGTCAGAGCCTGACTGCCATTCATCTCGACCTCTTGTCGATCCGTCCGCGGGTCGCGGGAGACGCAGGGACGAGCCAGAAGCTTGAAGAGACTACGCGGATGATCGAGGCACTTGCTGCTGACGTGAGGAGGCTCTCGACTGATCTGCGCCCCGGTATGCTCGACGACATCGGTCTGCGGGCGGCCATCGAGTGGCAGGTGAGCCAGTTCACCGAGGGAACCGGTATCGTGTGTGAGGTTAATCTGCTCGAGGATGACTCGAGTGTGTCTCTTCCTGTCGCGACGGGCGTCTTCCGCGTATTCCAGGAGGTTCTGGCCAACATTGCGCGCCATGCCTCAGCGACTCGCGCGAGAGTGAATGTGGAGTGCGGTGATGAGATGCTCATACTCACTGTGAGCGATAACGGCCGCGGTATAGGCAAGAGGCAAGTGAGGAGCAGGAAATCGCTGGGCATACTTGGGATGAAGGAACGTGTGGGAGCGCTTGGCGGTGAGATAGCCATCGACGGGGC
>CAZKHH010000117.1:0-4540 GCA_964552485.1 uncultured Dehalococcoidales bacterium
GTCTGCCATGCGGGTTGGCGACCATCTACTCACACCATCCATGGTTCGGTGTCGTTGGGTGTTGTTGCAGGCGGAATGAAATCAGGATTCTCTCTGTCGAGGGCCCATTGGGCGGGATTGTTGGCGATGTATTCGCGGATGCGCTCCAGGGAACGGTCGTTTCGGATGACGTGTTCGTAGTAGCCGCGCTGCCAGACAGGATGTAATCTGGGCGGCGATCCTGACGCGGAAGAATGATGCCGGAAGCTGGCTGTGGTGATGCTTTTGAACCTTCGGATGAGGTGTGGTAGGGAGGGTGTAGGGGCGGACCTCTGCGTCCGCCCGTTGGTAGAGGAAAGAGGGGCATTGGAAGCACAGAAGAAGAGAATTGCGTGGAGATGATTTGGCATAACGACGAATTCATCAAGGAGTAGGCCGTTGTAGAAAGGTGGCATGCCGCGCCACGTGGCTTGAACCAGTGTGCCGAGGTGGTTGAGTTGTACGATGGAGTCGGCGATGCAGCCAAAGAGGCAGTGTCTGTCGCGGGTGCACATTGTGATGAAGTACGCGCCCGGTTGGGAATAGTCGAAGTGAGGAAGTCGCAAGGATTTCCGATGTGGCAGAGAGCGGTGAGGCATTGGGTATTGTACCGCGAGGAGGCGACATGGTGAACGAGGGCGTCTCATGAGGAGATTGGGCGGGCGGACGCAGAGGTCCGCCCCTACAGCGCGACGCCCGTCGCAGGGTTGGTGACAGGCCCACCGTTGATTCATCGTTCCCGCCTTCGCCACACAATCAACCTATCGGCGCGACATGTCACGCCCCTGCAACACCCTTGCCCTGCCGGGGGTGTGTCTGGACCTTCGGTCCACGGGCGGACGCAGAGGTCCGCCCCTACAGCGGGACGCCCGCCAGACGGTCGCAGACAGGCGCGCGGTTGATCATGGCGACCTGTTGTCGGAACTGGCGATGACAGCCGGGGCTCCGCCGGAAATGCATGGGACACGATCCTCATTTCCCGCCGCGTCCCTTCATCACCGCCGGTCTAAATGAGGTCATGTCCCGCATTTCGTTGCCCCCCGCCGCTGTACGCGTTGGCGCACACGAGCCGGCACGGGGGCACGGCACCTACAGCGGGACGCCCGGCCGCACGGTCGTAGACGGGCCCGCCGTTGGTTCATCGTTACTGCCTTCGGCATACGATCACCCCACCGGCGCGACATGTCGCGCTCCTACGGCACCACCCCGCCGTAGCCTCTGCCTGATGTCGTCACTCATCGGCCTGCGGGTGCGCTGCTCCCATCCTTGTCGGCGGCCGTTCTTTCTCGTAGACTGCATCGGGAAACCGGAGGACGCATGGTGAAGATATTCGTTGGCAACCTGTCGTTTGACGCCGATGAGCACGATCTTGAAGACCTCTTCGGGGAATTCGGTACGGTGGAGAAAGCGAGCCTCGTGAGGCACCCTCGCAGCCGCAATTCGCGTGGATTCGCGTTCGTTGAAATGCCCGACGAGGCCGAGGCAGAACGCGCCATTGAGGCGTTGGGCGGCAGCGAGTACATGGACAGGCCCCTTACCGTGAACGAATCGCGGGAGCCGGAGAAGAAGGGACGCAGGCGCGGCAGACCGGGGAAGCGCTGAAAGAAGCTGCTCTCGCGGCCTGTCCTCTCCCGCAATCTGCGCGATTGCTTGAGAATCCACCCGCAAATTGTCCCACAGACGCCGGTGGCATTTGTACGTTGGCGCAGGATAGCGTACACTGGGTGTGGGAAGTTGCTTCAGTGGCCGTTTATGATGTCCTCGTTCTTACACCCTCTCAGTCCTTCGACCGAGCTCTGAATGACCGTCACTCTGAAACCTACCGTAATCTTTGAGAGGAGGTCATTCGATGAACTATCAGGACAAGTACATCCGGTGTCGCGATTGCGGCGACGAGTTCGTGTTCACAGCGTCCGAGCAGCAGTTCTTCGCCGAAAAAGGCTTGATGAACGAGCCCAAGCGGTGTCCGACCTGCAGGCGCGCGAAGCGCAGCAGCACGTCGTCATCCGGTTCCGGCAGCAGCATGCCTCGCGGCTGGTAAGCGATCAAGGCGACAATTAACGCCCGGCCGGAGGCGGAATCCGGCAAATCCATACGAATCAGCAGGAGTTAGTGATGAAGATTTTTGTAGGCAACCTTTCGTTCGATACTACGAACGATGCACTGAGAGATGAGTTCGCGGCGTACGGAGACGTGGAGTCGGCCGAAGTCGTGACCGACAGAGTAAGCGGCAGGTCCAGGGGTTTCGGTTTTGTGGAGATGCCTTCACAGAGCGAGGCCGAGAGCGCCATCGCCGGTCTGAACGGCAAGGACGTCATGGGTCGCGCGTTGACCGTGAACGTGTCGAAGCCCCGTGAGAGCACCGGCGGCGGTGGCGGCGGCGGACGCAACCGCAGGTACTAGTATCCCCAAATACGCTGACAACGGGCGTCGACTTCATACTCGACGCTCTGAAGGCGGGAGGCCATTAGTGGCCCCCGCCTTCTTTTATTGCTTATGACCCCGCGGGCTTGTTCCATGCCCGCCGTCATACGGGAGCATCACCGGCGAACATATCGAGCTGTGTGCCGGCTTCGTCGGATTCGACGCAGGGCTCAATGTCCCCTGAAGGTTCGGACTCCCCGTAGCCGTTCCGATGCGGGGTGACGCCCCCTTCTGTCGCCCCGTACATCTCCTGGATGCGTCGCGCGGCCCTCGCAACGCTGCGCCTGAGGGACGCAGGACTCACCACTTGCACCATGTCGGACCATCCGAGCACGAAAGAGACAACGTCTGGCGTGATTGCGAGCTTCATGCTGACCACGGCTGAGCCATCCGTCTGAGGTTGCGTTACCTGGGAGTCGTGCCACACGGTCTCGTGTGCGATGCGCGCCACCCGGGCGTCAAAGCGGAGCTTCACGGTGTGCGGCTCGCCCGCCGTGGTAATGTCGAAGTACGGGCTGAGGTACACATTGGCGTTGAAGTCGCCGGGCACCTCGTATTCCTCGTCGAGCACGCGTATGTCCTCGATGCGGTCGAGGCGGAATACGAGCACGCGATTTCGGCGGTGGCAGAAGCCGATAACGTATGTCGCGTTGGAGACGACCGAGGGGTGGATGAAGTAGGGTTCGATTATCCGGTCCACCGCCTCAGCGCGTCCGAGGGTCCAGTACCGGATGCGGGCCCGCTTCCGGCGAAGCCAGCAATCGGTGAGGACGTTCAATGTGCTTACGAGTCGTTCGTCCGCCTTGCGCTTCTCCATCCACTCCAGCGTCTTGTTTATCTCTTCACGCAGGGGCACGTCGAGGATGCCGCTCAGCTTGCGGAACATCGTGGCGACGTCCGGGTTGTAGACCCTGTGCTGTGCCAGCAGGAGGCGGGCTGCCAGGAATATCGCCATGGCTTCAGGTCGTGAGAAGGCGACTGGAGGGAGGTAGGTGCCGGGGGTCATGCCCCACAGCCTGGTCTTGTTCTCCTGCCACAAGGGCACGTGCATCTGGTCCTGCAGCGCCTGCAAGTCGCGGTAGGTCGTCCGAAGCGATACGCCACACCTTTCCGCAATCTTCCGCGGGTGGATGCCGTTCGGATTGGATGTGAAGAGGTAGAGGACGTCGAGGAGCCTCGCTTTCCGGTCGTAGTCTACGTGTTCCCTTGCCATTCAGTACTCCGTTGCGTAGAGGATCGCGGTCTGCTCAGGCATATGCCGCCCTGCGTCCCGAGACAGCACGCGGCTGTCGTTTGAAATAGAGCCAGAACATCCGGATTCCGCACAGTTCCCAGCCATCCCCGGCCATCTGTCTCATGATCGATAGTTCGTTCCATGCGAAGCCGACGCGGCGCCGGTATTCCCATCGTGCGATTCCAGCCATAAGTCCCTCCCCGCGCGCAAGGCGCGCTAAAGAGCATTATGCCACCGGAGAGTGGTGTTGGGGGAGGGGGAGACCGCAGTGAAAGGGTAGAAGATGTCCTGGGACGATGTGCGCTAGGCGCCGGTGTTCGGCGGGATGTTCTGTTCAGCAAGCCACTGTTTGAGGCGGTCGGCTATCTGGTCCCGTACCTCGCGGAAGCGTTCGAGTCTTTCCTCCTGTGTTCCTTCCATGGTGGAGGGGTCCTCGAAATGCCAGTTGAGACGGTGGCCCATGCCGGGAAACGTCGTGGGGCAGCGGTCTTCTGCGTCCTGGCACATGGTGATGAGGTAGGAGAAGTGGACGCGTCCCATGAATTCGCTGAGGGGTTTGGACCGTTGTGTACTGATGTCGTAGCCGAGCTCGTGCATGACCTGGATGGCTTCGGGTCGTACAGGGTGCGGTTCGAGTCCGGCGCTGTAGACGTCGAACCGGTCGCCGGCGAAATCGCGCAGGAATGCTTCAGCCATCTGGCTGCGGGCGGAGTTGTGTGTGCACAGAAACAGGACCTTCATCTTGTTGGCCATAGGCTGATTATGGCCTGACGTGGGTGGATTATTCAAGCTGAGCAGCGGGTGCAGCAGGAACTGACCTGCGGTCGGCCTCAATAGTCCCTGTCGTAGGGGCACGTTGCACGT
>CAZKHH010000118.1:0-4236 GCA_964552485.1 uncultured Dehalococcoidales bacterium
TGCCGCCCGGGGCGCAGCGGTGTCCGCACATGCTCGGCGCGGTCATGCCTCCGGATCAGACCGGCGACCTCGTGACCGCCCTGAAGAAGGAGAACATCTACATCAGCCAGCGCGGAAACGCGCTCCGCTTCGCGCCCCACCTCCACATCACGCATAACGACGAGAAGCGCCTCACCGAAGCGCTGGACCGGCTGGTGGGGTAGGAGGAGCTGGTCACGAGTCACGAGTTGCTAGTCGGGTTGACAGGCTGCAATTCGGGACAGTTACCTTTTTTCGTAGAATGCCAGGGACACCCTACTTGTCTATGCCCAGGTACTCTGAAAAGGAGGACGCGGGCAGTTTCCTTTGTCGCGCGAGCATGCCCACCCACAAATGGTCCAGCTCGTCGAGGCTGAGTCGGCCTTCGTCGTATAGCCGACGCAGAACATCCGGGGTAGTCAGCAGAGAGATACCGTGCCGGAGGCAGAACGCCCTGACATCCGAGAGGTTGTTGCTGGCGAGTATTCCTTCCCTGCACAGGATGTACGCCATGCACGCCGCCTCCCCGGCGCCGTATCGCCCGGCCTCGTGGAGCCGGATAAACTGCAACGCCTCTGGTGAATCGACGAGCATCTCTTCACGAGAGATGTGGCCAGCATCGACAGATGCACCTACGCGCACGGTCAGGTGCGGCACCCTGTTCAATTCATCCATAACCTCTTCAAGGAGCAGCATGCGCCCCGAATACAGGGCCTCGAGAATATCCATCCGCCCGACCCAGGCGAAGCTGGAGACGAAGTCCGTGTCAAGGACAAGCGGCGCATCAGTCGGCAATATCCGCTTCCTCCGATACACCGGTCACCAGCTCCAACAGGTCGGCTTCCGCAAGGAGTTCCTCGTACTTCGAGTCGGTAATGAGCCCCTTCTCCAGTGCCTCAGCAGCCTTCTCTGCGTAGTCGGATATCAACGCGTTCTCGTGTGTCGGCATGTAGAGGTTGGTATCCTTGCCCAACGTTCTTGCGCTTCTGATGACGTTCCGACACCACTGGTCGCTCTGTTCCCGCCTGATTGACCTCAGGTCCTCGAGCCTCCAGCACATCGCCCGTCGACTGACGCCGAAGAACTGCTCGAGGTTGACGACGTCGGCAAGTGTTAGCGGCAGCCCGACCTTTCCGCGGAGTCGAAGCTGATTGAAGACCGCATCATCAGGCATGAGCAGATTCACTGCAAACAGCTCCGCCAGCTTTTCGTTCTGCGAAGTACGTCCAAATGTCTCGACTCTGCATGCTCTGCTCTCAAGGTCATCGTCGTAAAGGCAGTGATACAGCTCATGAGCTACGGTGAAATGCTGGTGCCCGAGCGTCTTCGATGTATTCACCATGATTGCTTTGACGCGCCCGGTCTTAAGTGTCGCGCCGGACATGCTGCTCTCAAGAGGACGCTTGATGCAGGTTATATTGAGTGAAGTGATTGCCCGGTCCACGTCCATGTATTCTGTTGATTGCAGCCCGAGTCGGAGCCGCGTATCTATCGCTAACTGACGTGCGGTGAAATCAGGCATTGAATCACTCCCCCAGCATTCTGTAGAGACCGTCAAGGTTGGAGGCAATCCGCCTTGCTTGCGCGATGACCGGCATATCGGCGTAGCCGAGGTCCGAGACGCGGAACGCGATGGCAACCTCCGGCCCTTCATCCTGTGCAGACTCATCGAGGAAGTACGACATACGGTAGCCGTACAAGTCGGCCAGCTTCCGTAGCATTGTTGTGCTGATCGGCCGCACTCCGGTCTCCATATATGAAATGCTCTCTCTCTTCGTGTCCAAGTATTTGGCGACTTGCGCTTGTGTAAGGCCGGATGCCTTTCTCACTGCGGCAAGTCGTTCACCCAGTTTCGCAGTATCCATGCCACCTCCCTGGGGATGTTACATTCCAATACATCACTGATTCTATTTGTAACATTTATGTTACCAACAGTCAAGATTCTGACAGAGCAAAGACCGCATGATTCCCGGGCATGTGGTAGCCTAGATACCGTTTCCGCGTAGAGGCAATCCATGCATAGAACAAACAGACCCCGAATCGCCGGTATCCTGACAGTGAGCTCCGGCATTCTTGCCTCGCTGGGCGCCATCAACTATGCCGTCGGCTTCATCGCGGCACGAGGATTCAGCGAGGGAGACATACCTCCATTTGTGCCCAGCATCATCTTCGGAATACCCCTTCTCACAATCATCATTGCGGTACTCGCACTGGCAGGCGGGATCCTTGCAATGCAGAGAAAGAGGTGGGGGTGGTCCCTCGCCGGTGCAATCGCAGCCACTCTGTCGATGCTTCCACTGGGGATACCGGCGCTCATACTCGTATCCATGTCCAGAGACGAGTTCGCACAAGATTCGAACTAAGCGAATCTCCGGGCGCCAGGATACCGTTGTCTGCGGGTTCAGCGGGCGCCTTACGCATCCCGAGCGTCCCGACGCTGTCCGCTGTGATTCCGAAGCTGGCAGTCGCCCTCCGGCGCCTCAAAGCTGTCTGCTGACCGAAGGGACATGACCAGCTTTGCACAGACCAGAATTAGTATGGTGTCCCGTTTTGAAGGTGGGTGACGCACAGCAACGTCACCCGCCGGCTTGAGGTGGGCCGTGGCCGTCATCATGACGTGAACGCAAGGACCGGAGGGGTTACTGAACCTGCGTCTCCGCCGAACTCACCGGGGCTGGAGGACATCGATACAGGGCTCACGGTGGCCGCATCGTAGGCCACCACATTCTCAATGCTCAGAGAGCATCCAGCACCCTTCTGCAGAATGCTGAACCTCACCGACAGCGACAGGGCATCCCCATCGATGCCCTCTTCGTCCACAATACCTATGACCACGCGACCAGAACTATCAGTGTTGAAGTCGATCATCGTGGTCGGCGGCGCCTCTCCAGGTATCACGTCGAGGAGCCTGAGCACATCAGGATCGTACATGAGGTCAAGCCGCACACTTCCAACGTGGTCGGCATTCATCAGTTGGAGTGGCACTTCAAACTCAGCGGACTCCTGCTGACCCTGTCCACAGCCGCACACCAGGGCACTGCCCGCCGTCAATGCCAACACGACAAGCCAGAATGTCAACACCTTACCAGCGTGCGTCACATGCACCGTTGTCTGCTCCCCTTCATCCGGCCCCGTGTATCGTCTCGATTCGCACCAGCAAACGCGTCCGGTGGGCTACTCGTTGTAGAACTCGATATGGATTCCCGTGGACGTGTCCGCCCCACAACTGAATTGTGTTGCCTCGGACGATGAGCCGTCCCCGTACTCATTCCTCGTGCCCGAGATACTTGTGATAGCCCGACAGGCTTCCTCTCCGGAGACGCCAAAAAACGGCGTAGCATAGTCCGGCCGCAGATAGATGTCGCCGCCCTGGATGACCCTTATCTTCACCTTTGGCTCGGCGTTCTCGGGTGCCTCGACAGTCCTGAAGCTAAAACTGAGTATGCGCCCGGGGTCATCAGGGTCAAATACGATCGAGACCTCGCCTTTCCTGTGGAAAGCACCATACATCATACTCTCTTCCACGTAGTCCCAGGTGCCTGCGAATTCCGACGACGAAACCCACTGTCCTTCACCGTAGGCAGTGATGCTGTTGCTGGCGAGCCTTTCACCTCTGGGCCCGCGAGCGTCAGAATCCGCGTCGCCATCGTGCGTCCAGGCGATGTCAAGTTTAGCCGTGATCTTCACCGCCGTGTATCCTGTCAAGTCCGATGCTGGCTCTTCATCGAGAGGAAGGCAGCGTTCAAGGGTCTCCACAAATGTAGAGGCCCATTGTCCATGTCTCACGGCGTTCGCGAAGTTGTCCGCCTCGTCGAAGCTCCCAGAGTACGGGTCGTTGGTCATAGGAAGTGTGGTCAGCGGCAGAGTCTGCGTGTTGTACGCTGCCGTCACCATCATTGCCAGCGCCTGCTTCTGCATGAGGCATACCTTTTCAGGGTCCGTCTCGGCGGGGCTCCTCACCAGTATGTTCGCATAGATATCATTTTTGTTGACCGGACCCTTCAGGAAGAAGCGGGCCCATGTCTTGTCGAGGTTGCCGTTGATTCGATTCAGCTCGAAGCTGATTTCTCGCGCCGCGGCCTCGATTGCGTGCTCCGGCTGGTTGAGTTTCTCCCACACGAGGTATTGTCTTGCATTCGTCCGATTTGCCTCAAGCGCCATCGTCTCAGGTCGCCAATCCCTTCCAAAACTATTTCGTATGTGCCTATCTATTTCATC
>CAZKHH010000119.1:0-4198 GCA_964552485.1 uncultured Dehalococcoidales bacterium
TCTTTTGTGACGCAACACCACCCTTCTCGGTAATCCGAATTGTGGCGCAATTCGGGCCCTTGACATCGATGGTTTACATTGTCCACTATCGCCCTGACCACGCAATGCTCCGGTCAATCGCACTGTTCCTGGTTTCTTGGTTGCGCGATAGGAATGAGAAACGTACTTCAGGCCGCGTTGACTGGTTCACTGCTGATACTGCTGCACGTTCCACTGCCCGGCAACGGGGCTACTGTCGTGGCTGGACCGCCCGCCGGTGCTCTGGCACTCGATCAGGAACAGCCGGGAATCACAGAAGGGCATGTTGTTGATAGCGCGGGCTCTTGTTGGCAGGAGTTCAGGCCGTCGCTGGGCACAATCGCGCAAATCGATCTGGCGATTCAAAGGATGGGCGCTCCCGGCGACCTCACGGTCACGCTGAAGGACGAGAGCGGCGCGACGCTTTCGCAGTCGACGGTCCCGCAATCGACCATCGAGAGCAGTGGGTGGGTTGAGATTCCCCTGCTGCCGGTGGTGGTGTGGCCGGGTAGCACATACTACATTCATTTGTCAGCGAGCAGTCATCTAACGCGGGCAGACCGATATCTCTGGTACGGCGAATCAGACTCGGGTTATGAGCGGGGCGTGAGCTCTCTTGAGAGCGAGAGGCAAGGATTCGATTTCGGATTCAGAACGTGGGCCGTGGGTGGGGAGCCCGATCTACTTGTTGCGGAGATATGGGAGGAGGAGGGCACCATCTGGTGCGAGCTAATGAACAAGGGAGAGGCGGTCGCCCACGGAGGGCACTATGCCTCTCTCATGGTCAACGGTGAGGAGGCTGCGACCACGCTCATCCGCCAGGATCTCGAACCAGGACAGGGAATCGACGTCAGTTTTGGCGACTACTCACACGTCTGCATGCCGCCTCACGAGGTGGTAACCGTGCAGGCGGACTCACTGGACCACATAGCTGAGAGCGACGAGAAGAACAATCGTCTCAGACGGACGTTCGAATGTGACGCATCTCCTCTGTCGTTTGTAGAAGGGCCTGAGGTGACGGACATAACGGATCACGGCGCGGTCGTTTCTTGGTCGACCAACGGGTCGGCCGACAGCAGGGTCTGCTTTGGGACGACTCCGGAGAGATGCGTGGATGAAGTGGAGGAAGCTCATCTTGTCAGGCACCACGAGATAACGCTTAAGGGCCTGTCCGCATCAACGCCATACCATTACATCGTGCACTCGGAAGATGCGGCGGGAAACACCGTGGCCAGCAAATCACGATACTTCCGGACCGGCGCACCGCTGGCTGCCGGCCTCCCGGAGATAACGACGGTAGAGTTTGACAGGGTGGAAGGGTCGCTCCAGCTGTACAAATTGACTGCCCATGTGTCAGACCCCGACCTTGTCCACAAGGTCGAGTTCTTCCTTGGCGACGAGCTTGTTGGCACCGATTACGGCACGGTCGGTGCCGAAGAAGGAGAATACTGCGCATGGATGGGGCCGTCCCTTCATGGTCTGACTCGTGAGGAGCTGTTAGAGCCTCAGAATGTGCGGGCGGTGGCGCTTGACAATCTGGGCAGGTCTGTCGAGTTAACGATGCCGGAGGTTGAGCTGCAACCCGAGGCGCCCAATGGCACACTCGAGATAGTGTCGCCGCCCCCCGAATTCACATTCCACTGCGAGAGTACGGAAGTCCCTGCAGGCATGAGCCTCGACATAGTGTTGTACGCCGCGGAATACGAGTATGAGTGTCTTTTGGCAGACTCGCTTGGGGCACCTGCTCTCGTGCTGCAGGGTGCAGAGGAACAGGAGATAGACTCCGAGGCTGATCTCCCGCAGCGCTATCCCGTGCCCGAACTGATGCCCGTTTTCGAGCCACCCACGTGTCGTGACGTAGCCCGTGCAGTACAGGAAGTGGAGGTGTTCATCGACCTCGACCGCGACGGCACCGCTGAACTTGTTGACACGTGGACACCTCCCGAACCCACACGCACCTCCTACACGTATGGATGGGACCTCGGCGGTCTTGAGCCGGGACGTTACTACGTGGTTGTCAGAGCGCGTTTGAGTGACGACACCCTTATGCACGAGACCCGCCATGTCGAGGTGGCCACTGAGGGTGTCTCTCTTGAAAGAGAAGTCGTCCCGTACGGTAACTTCTACCAGGTATCGCTCACCGTCGTGAACCAGGGCAGCCAGACGATTGACTTCGACACTATCGAGGACAACCTCACGAGCTTTCAGGCAATCGAGCGCGAGACTGATGCCTACAAAGTGTACACGGAGTATTGCGTTGAAACGCAGCAATGCGCGGTAAAGGTCGATTTCAGGTCAGAAGATTCCGGATGGAGGATGCCGCTCGCCCCGGGACAGAGTCTTACCGCTTCTTATCTGGCAGTGCCGATCAGGCAGGTGGCCTATGTAGATGGCTTTCGCATTGGGGCCGACGACGTCGTCGTGACGTACGATGGTCAGGAACTTTGCGCTGAAGCCAGTTTTAGTCGACCTGTCAACCCGCATGTACCGCCGTTCGAGTTGTCACAGGCCTTGAATGGTGCCGATTATCTCATTGTGACCAACCCCGGAAGACTGTTCATTGACGCTGGACCGGGGAACATCGCCAGAGCTCACGTTAATACCTTGCTCTCGGCGATGGCGGACCTCGCGCGCTGGAAGAATGGGACGCTGGGGTATTTCACTGTTCCCTCCGACATGGATGTGGCGTTTGACCCCGGGTCTCATGACGAGGTCCGTGCGAAGATACACTCGTGGGGCAGCCATATGCACGGGAGCGACCGCACTCCCGGTGGATATCTCTCCGACGGCTACCTCCTCATCGTCGGAGAGACGGAGATTGTACCCTCGGGAACGAAGGAGATGAACGGTCGTAAATACCTCAGTGGCGAGCCCAAGCCAACCATACACTGCACCGATATGTACTACGCAAGCACTGCGGGCTCCAGCTTCAATCCACAGCTCAAGGTGGGCCGAATCGTAGGCAATGATGCCGTACGCCTTACAAGCCCGCTTGAGACGAGCATAGCTGTTGAGTCCGGAGTAGAGGGGCACTCATTTGACAGGTCCCAGGCCCTGCTTCTGAGTGGCTGGCCGAGCGGCCGTAGCGGTGGGAGCGACCACATAAACTTCCTGGCCCAGTGCACTGCTGTTCAGGGCATCCTGGAAGGGATGGGCACCGACTCGTACATTCTGGATTCTACCCTGCACGAAAGCGAGGTGTCTGTCATGGATGAGTTTACTGCCAGCGCACCGGGCAGCAGCATCATTCACTTGGCCGGACATGGGAACACAGAGTGCTGCGATGAAATCTGTGCGTGGGACCTGACTGATCCCGGGAATCTCTTCACCCCGGCCAACCCTTTCGTTTGCGCAATTTCATGCCACACGGCGCAATATGAGGCCGGAGTATCTCTTGCTGAGGCCTTCCTGCAGAGCGGCGCAGGTGCGTATCTCGGTACGGCGGATGTATCGTACTGCTGCAGTGGCACCCGTATTGCGAAGACATTCTATGAGCGCTGGACGCACGGGAAATCGCTCGGCACCGTACTGCGGGAGTTGAAGCGCAGTATGGGCGACTATAACTGGCGGCACCCATCCTGGGGATACGAGGAGGACATCTGGACGTCCCAGTACCAACTGTACGGAGATCCGAAGTATGGGCGCGGAGAATACTCACAAGTGGCCGGCGAGCCCAAGCAGGAATCTGTCGGCTCCACTGGACCACAGTCGACCGTAGACGTACACGTGCCCACGTACACCGTTACAACTGAGGTTGAAGGGGACTACGTTGACATCCCCGGCGGATTTGCGACGCTTATCCCCGGCAAACCAATCGTTCCTGTCTATGACGTGTACCTTGATTACCCGGCGGGTCAACGGGTCCAGGATGTGCGACTGGTGGACAGGTCGGAGGCCGTGATAGCGACCGGACTTGATATCCCTGAGTTCGAACGAGCAGTGATCGGTAGCGAAGACTCTCCGGCTTTGCAGAGTGGCGAAGCCTTGGACTGGTGGCCGCAAGTGGAGTATGACTGGGGTGTGGAGGAGAACCATGACGGCAGTTCCACCCTTGCTATCAGGCTCTACCCATTCGTCTACAATCAGGAGACCACCGAGGCACGATTCTATCAGGACTACCGCCTCGATATCGATGTCACCACGTCAACCGTAGAGATACTGTCGCTGGCGACCGATCGAC
>CAZKHH010000120.1:0-4026 GCA_964552485.1 uncultured Dehalococcoidales bacterium
GAATCACAGACCGGGCGTTCCGGATCTCGTCGCCCATCTCAATACCGAACAATCCTCCGGCAAGCAGTGTGTACAGTAGGGCGGATGCACCGACGAAGCCGACAGGGCCGCCGGTAAACACCGGTGACAGATTGGCGAACTCAATTGAGGGCACACCACCACCTATGAATACGACCAGGGCGGCCAACAGTACCGATACTCCGACGAACTGAGCCTGGGCTGCAAGTCGCACACCACGAATATTGACAACGAAGATGGCCACCATTATGCCGATGGCAGTGGCGGTGACCGGCAACCCGGGGAGCAGTACGACGAGGAGCTTCGCAGCGGCGACCGCGAACAGCGGCAGAGCTCCGAGCGGGATGGCTATGAAGAGCACCATCCAGGCAGCGGCGGAGAGTGGCCGCGAAAACAGCTTGGCATACTGGTAATTTGCACATGTCACTGGTAGCGACGAAGACAACATGGCGTATGCGGGGATCGCAAGAAGAATGGGTGCTGCGGACATGAACTGTGCGATGATGACAGATGAACCGGTCACTCCTGCGGCCACACACGGCAACAAGAACAGCGAACCGCCGATATTCAGCCCTACCATGATGCCGATAAGGCCGATAAGCCCGATCTCCTGCCGCAGGTTCGCCGCCAGGCGGCGGCCCACAAAAAACCTCAGGTCATATCCTGTATCCACGACGCTCCTGTACGATCATTGTCAGCTAGTATCGTTGAATTCGCCCAGCAAACGTTCGGTTATCGTCGTTGGATGGCGAAGCCGCTCCCAGTTCCTGGTAACGATGAACAGGATGCCGGCGATAGTGTAAAGAAGCAGCTCGATCGAACCTTGTGTCAAATATACAAGCGCGGGTAATACAGGCGCGGCAACGGCCACCACCAGGAACAGACGCCTGGAAGCCTTGCTCCGATTTGCAAGTACTCCCATACCCATGACAAGCAGCGTCAACCCGGTAGCCACCCACGCGAGTGAAAAGAACACGCCGATAAGCGTGGCAACACCCTGCCCACCCCGGAAGCCGATGTAGACCGGCCAGATATGGCCAACCACGGCCGCCATGCCGGATAGAAATGCGATGAAGAGGCCTGCTCCCAATACCTGCGCCAGGGCTACTGCCACAGCTCCCTTGCCTATGTCGCCTATGGCAACCAACACACCGGCGCGGAGGCCAACATAGCGAATGACGCTGCCGGCTCCGGAATTGCCAATGTCCACCGTGCGTATGTCCACGCCTTTCGTGATCCGTGTGACGATATACGCGAACGGGATGGCACCAAGAAGATAACCACTCAGGAGTGCGCCGATGTTTTCTGTCATTTCGGGACTGCCATGGCGGATGCAGATGCCGTCGCCGCTGTTGCCGGCCGTCCCACACTCACACCATCACCTCCGGGGCATCGGCCATTCAATGATACAGCATCGACGGCTATCAGACACGTAAACCGTATAAGTACACTGCGGGCGTGTCTTCCTAAGACACGCCCGCAGAAAGGACGCAACGAGTCGGACCTAAATCGCCCTGATTTCCTCCCGCATGAACCGGATGTAGGAGATACCAAAGGCCACGGCGCACAGTGCGACAATCGTCACTGTCTGTGGCCACACGAGCAGCAGACTCTCCTGCAATGGAAGAGGATTGGACATCCGGCCTGAATACGAGCTGATAACCATCAGCGAAGTGTTCATCGTCCCCAGCTCGGGCGTGAGCAATCCAAGCGTCGCCTCGCCGTACAGCGTGCTGGGAGAAACTCGTGAAATGGCCATCTCGAGATTTGCATTCCGGGCTATCTCGGCGATGGTCGAATTGGAATCGATAGGCACCGCTGCATTCGCGACAGCACCGGCAATGACCGCCAAGAAGAAAAAGAGGAATATCCACACCGCAAGCGACGCGAGCATTGATGTCGCCGTGCGCTGAAAGAAGACGGAGAAAAGCACTGCGAGCGCCATCCAGAAGCCTCCATAGACTATGCTCACGAAAACAAACGCAAGGATACGTACTACCTCTTCGCCACTTGGTGGCACTCCGACGATCCGCAGTCCCAGCCCCGCGACGATAAGCACCACGCTCAGGATCATCAGCGCAAGGACGGTCAGTCCAGCAAGAAACTTGCCATTGATGACGGCATCCCGGTAGATCGGCTGGGCGATGAGACGGCTCAAGTTCCCCGTCTGTCGTTCGTTATTGATCGCGTCGAATCCGAGTGCGATTCCTACAATCGGTATGAACAGCGACAGGAAGAACAGGAACGAGGGAAGATTGCTGCCCGATGTGGTGAACAGCTTAAGGAATACGTAGTCGCTTGTGGGGCTGACAGCTCCGCGTATGTTCTGGATGGCGATGTAGATAGCGAACATCGCGGACAGGAACACTAGTCCGAAAAGGATGGTGAACCTCTTGCTGCTGAAATGATCGGCCAGTTCTTTTCGAATCACAGCATACATAGCTACTGTGCCTCTCTTGAGTAGCGCTTGAATATCTTTTCGAGATTCAACTCTTGGATTCGCATGCCCAGCAGTTGAGCACCGCTGTCCATGATTGCCCGGGACACTTGCCCGCGTAGATCCTTGTCTGCAGAAACAACCAGTGTAGTGCCTTCGATTTCGACCTCCTGCACGCCGGGTACCCTCCGCACGGCCTTGACCACCTTACTCGACGCCTGGTCTACTTCCGCTTCCATTCGATACCTGCCTGTATCGCGACCGAGTGTCTCGATTGGCCCGTCCGCCACAAGGTTCCCTTTCGCGATAATCCCGACCCTGGAACACACGCGCTGTACCTGAGGAAGTATATGAGAACAGAATATGACGGTAATGCCTTTCTTTCCCATCTCCGAGACAAGCTTCAACAACTCATCAACACCGTTGGGGTCGAGCCCTGTCGTGGGCTCATCAAGGAACGCCAACTGTGGCTCCTTCAACCAGATATCGGCGATGCCGAGCCGCTGTTTCATACCTCGCGAGAAGGTGCGCACGGGATGCTCACCAACCCGGCTGAGTCCAACGGTCTCGAGGAGCGAGGCTATTCGTTCATCGGTCTCCTTCACGGGAATGTTGTTGAGGTCAGCCGTATAGCGCAGGTTCTGCTTCGCGGTCAGCTCTTCGTAAAACCCGATGCGTTCGGGCATATAGCCGACAAGACGTTTAACCTTGATCGGATTCCGCGCCGGGTCCATGCCACAGACCTGGACGCTCCCGGATGTCGGCTCGGTCAGGCCAAGCAGCATGAGCAGGGTCGTGGTCTTGCCAGCACCATTTGGACCAAGGAACCCGAACACTTCCCCCTCATTGATCCTGAGATTGAGACCGTTGACCGCTGTGAAATCGTCGCCGTAGACCTTGGTCAGGTCCGTGGCTTCAACGACTGTTTGTGCCACGGCTTACCTCCGTCCAAACTCCTTGAATGCGTAAACCAGACCACCAACGACCAGAGCGATGATTACCGCCCCGATGATGCCCCATGATGTCTTCGTGCCAACGGCAACCCTGATGTCAAGACTCGGCGGTTCGGATGACAGGGCAGGATCTCCGTCGAAATCCAGCGTAATCATGTAGTCGCCAGCAACGGTCTTCGATGGTGGTGTCACCGCCACCTCAACCGTCGCATCGTCGCCGGGTTCAAGGTCCTCTATTTTCCGGGGATCGAACTCAACCTTCCATTGCTCGTTGGCGATGCCAGACGGCTTGCTTGCTGAAAACCCAACATTGTCAAGCGTGTCCGTCCCGGAGTTAGTCACGACGACGTTGAAAGTCGAGGTATTACCTGCCGTAGTCTTGGTGTTCAGCCGGCCGGTTTCAGTCTCAGCTCGCAGTCCGTACCGCGACGTAATGGTCGCAGTCAGTTCGATAGTCTCCTGAACGTCTTCACCGGAGACGACCAATTCTATCGGATAGTCGCCCGGATCAGGATAGAGCCAGAACGGCGCTACTGCAACAACGATGATGGGCTGCTTCACGGAGTACGGTTCAAGATGGATGGCAGAAATCCTGCTGTCCAGCTTGTATTCCGACTC
>CAZKHH010000121.1:0-3880 GCA_964552485.1 uncultured Dehalococcoidales bacterium
CCAGAACCAACCGGTCGACAATACGACCGCACTGAAATTCTGAGCACTCGCTGTTTGAGACAAACCTGTCGGAATCGTCGCTCGCCTTAAAGAGGAGCGGCCCGATCTACAGGATCTGCAGTACGCCCCATACGATAAGGTAGATACCGATGATCCACCGTATGAGGTTAGGCAACAGCAAAACCAGGACACCGGCGATAATGGCGATAATTGGAGATAGGCTGCCCAACATTTCAATCACCTCCTCTTCCGTTATAGAGCTTTTTCTCCCGTACCCTCCGGCTATCCTTCCGGAGCGTTACAGGTAGATTGCGCTCCATCTAAACACACCGTCTTCCAGACGTCAATACAGTTCAGGCTGTTGCAGAGAGCCCGGGCACGCCACTCATAGCGACACCGGTACACAATCGTACCGCCTTCCCGCAACCTGAAGGCTGCTCAAGGGAAGCGTTCCCTGGATTACCAGCCCTCAAGGTTCCGGATAAGCGGCAATCTACGCGCGTCGTCTAGGCCACGGGATGGTTTGCAAGTTGCTCCAGCGCAAGCACCATGGACGAATGGTCTGCTTCCATGCCGGCGCGGGCCGCGGCTGCGCTGTACATCTCCTGCGCGATTGCCGTAAACGGCAGACTCATGTGCAGACTTCGTGCCATCTGAAGCGCCAGGTTCACATCCTTCTGGTTTATGCGCAGCGGGCCGCCCGGCTCGAAGTTGCGGTTGATCATCCGTTCGCCCAGAACCTCCAGGATACGGCTGCCGGCAAGCCCTCCCATGAGTGCCTCCCTCACCTTGGCCGGATCGGCGCCGGCTTTGGAGGCAAAGGTAAGCGCCTCAGAGGCTGCCGCGATAGTGACAGCGACCGCTATCTGATTGGACACCTTGCACGTCTGTCCAGCGCCATGATCGCCAATGAGCACCATGCTCTTACCCATGACCTCGAAGTACGGTTTGACCCGATCGAACACCTCCTGTTTGCCCCCCACCATGATCGACAGTATGGCCTTCTCGGCGCCAACCTGCCCACCAGAGACCGGCGCATCGAGCATGTCCACACCGAGTTCAGTGAGCCTGTCTGCAAAGTCCTTCGTGGCAATAGGCGAAATGGAACTCATATCGACTACCACAGTACCCGGCTTCGCTCCCTCGGCAACGCCACCCTCGCCAAATAGAGCTGTTTCAACGTCCGGCGTATCGGGCACCATCACGAATATTATGTCCGATAGTGTCGCGACTTCCTTACCGTTTTCGCAGGCTACCGCGCCCTTTCCCACCAGTTCCTTCACGGAAGCAGGATTGATGTCATACACGTGCACGGCAGATCCCGCCGCGAGCAGGTGTCCTGCCATAGGCCTTCCCATGATTCCAAGACCGATGAATCCGAGTCGCTCCATTACACTTCTCCTCCAGCATCTCTGTGCTTCTCTACAGCAAAGACGCCTGTCCATTATTTCCCCGCGACACAGGTCGCGCACCGTTATGGTGTCACACCCTCCAGCGTGATGGAAGTGGGAAGCTGACGGCTGGTAAAGACCTTACGGAAAGGCTCGGACACTACCCTGGCCCTGAACACTCGTCAGGTACAATGGCGCCCGGGAGGATACTATGGCACGAGTTCTCTGGGAACCATCCACCGACACCAGGAGAGGTTCGAACATCGCTCACTTCATGCGGACGGTGAACGAGCAGCACAGGACATCATTCAACACCTACCGTGAGTTCTACAACTGGTCGGTCGAACACATACCGGAATTCTGGGCCATGGTATGGGACTACGCCGGCATTATCGCCTCACGCGGCTACGACGAGGTGGTGGACGACCCGTACCGGATGCCGGGCACGCAGTGGTTCCCGGGGGCGCGACTCAATTTCGCAGAGAACCTGCTGAGACGCACCGACGACCATGTAGCATTCGTCTTCAGGGGCGAGGACCGTGTCACACGGCGTATGACATACGCGGACCTGCGCCGTTCGGTGGCGGGGCTTTCCCGCTCGCTGCGGGATACTGGAGTCAAGCCAGGCGACCGCGTGGTCGGCTATATGCCCAACATGATAGAGGCCGCGGTCGCGATGCTCGCAGCTACAAGCATCGGCGCAATATGGTCGTCCTGCGCCACCGACATCGGCCCCAGGGCGGCGGCCGACCGTCTCGGGCAAGTTCAGCCGAAGGTCCTCTTCACCGCCGATTCATATTACTACAAGGGCCGCCGATTCGAGGTCGCGCCTCGTGCCGCCGAGCTTGCACAGGCCATCCCATCGCTTGAGCGCGTCATCGTCGCCAGCTACGAAGAAGGCGCACAGCCCGACGTCGCCGCGATCCCGAATGCCCTGCGATGGAGCGACTTCTCCACACCGGATCCGTCAGGCTCGGTCGAATTTGAACAGCTGCCCGCAGATCACCCCGTCTACATCATGTTCTCCTCCGGTACCACCGGCAAGCCCAAGTGCCTTGCACAGGGGGCGGCAGGGCTCCTGCTGAATCACTTCACCGAGGTGGTATTACACAGCGATCTCACATCCCAGGATGTCATCACCTACATAACCACATGCAGCTGGATGATGTGGAACTGGCTGCTCAGTTCGCTTATGACCGGCGCCACCATCGTCCTCTACGACGGCAATCCGATGCACCCGGACCCGGGCGCGATGTGGCGCGTCATCGACGAGGAGAAGATAGGCATTTTCGGCACCAGCGCCACATACCTCAACGCCATCAGGAACAACGGAGTCTCACCTGCAAGGCAGTTCGATCTTTCGTCACTGAGGGAAATCAGCCAGACGGGCTCGCCGCTGTCAACAGACGGATGGGAGTGGGTCTATTCCGATGTTAAGAGCGACCTCTACTTCTGTTCCATTTCGGGAGGCACAGATATCAACGGCGCCTTCGCCGGGGGCAACTTGCTCTCTCCTGTGTACGCGGGACAGATGCACGGTTGGACGCTGGGGAAGAAGTGCCAGGCATACGGACCGGACGGCACGCCCGTATTCGGTCGCCAGGGAGAGCTGGTATGTGAGGCAGCCGTTCCTTCGATGCCGCTCTACTTCTGGAACGATCCAACAGGAGAGCGATACCGCGCCGCGTACTTCTCAGTCTATCCGGGAGTATGGCGGCACGGCGACTTCATCGAGGTGCACAGTGATACGGGCACCATCACTATCTTCGGCAGGTCGGACTCCACCCTGAACCCGTCCGGCGTGCGTATCGGCACTGCAGAAATCTATAACGTGGTTGAGACAATCGAGGGAATCGCAGACAGCGTCGCCATCGGCCAGGAGTGGAAGGGAGACCAGCGTATCATCCTGTTCGTGAAGCTTACGACGGGCCATGATCTGACCGATAGTCTCAAAGAGACCATACGCGCAAGCCTCCTGCGCAACGCTTCTCCCCGGCATGTCCCGGCGAAAATAGTCGCCGTACCGGATATCCCGTACACGCTCAACATGAAGAAAGTAGAAAGCGCGGTCACAAACGTGGTGAATGGGAAGCCTGTCACGAACCGGGACGCGCTGGCAAACCCGGAGTCGCTGGAGTATTTCGACTCGTTGCCGGAATTGAGAGAATAGCTGCGCGGCGAAACCGGTCCACACAGCACTGACCGCGCGTTCCCGGAGAAAACGCACACGGCTGCATGCCAGCGTCCGTACTCGAACGGCTCGCCACTGCTTGTCAGTCCTATTCGATTGTGCGAAAGTCTAAACATCGGCCGGCGTACGGTTCCGCTGGACACGACGCCCACCAATCCATAATCAGCGGGGAGGATAGCGATGGCAAGACCGACACGAATCGGGATTACAAAGGATGTTATCAACGCTGACGGGAACTTCATCGCCCCGGGGCCCGGACTCAAGCTTCTCGATGACATACGAGGTGTCGAATACAGCC
>CAZKHH010000122.1:0-3723 GCA_964552485.1 uncultured Dehalococcoidales bacterium
GCCTATCCTACTAAAAGTGCGCAGGGAGTATCTATCTCTCTACAGCATTCCTGAAGAGAGCTTCCGTTTTCTACGCGAGAAAACAGAGCAAACTGCTGCGATGACGGACGGGTGAGGAAGCCTTGAGGCACGGCCCCTCACTACAAGCCATCACCAGACCTTGCGGTCCGTAACGCCAATACAGATGCCTGTTCCTCATCTACCCCTCACAATGCTCCATCAGCGCAGTATTTGCTACCAACAGTGTAGTGCGGACAACAGGGATAAGTCGAGAGCCACCTTCTGCGCGAACCGCAGCAACAGCTGGCCCGTATCCGCTGTCACAGATGTCCATCATAGCGCATCGGGGTCGATTCGAACCAGTCGGTCATCTTCCGGAACAAAAGTCCCTCGTCCATCGCGATTACTTGTAAGAATGAACAGATTGCCATCCGGTCCAGTTGCGACAGCTCGGAGTCGACCGAATTCACCGGCAAGGTGCCTGGTCAAGGATGGTTCACCATCCAGTTCGACTTCGTACAGGCTGCTCCCACGCAGTCCCGCGAAATAGAGCGAACCGTCCATGCACGCCATGCCGGAGGGGGCCCATGTGTCCGAACCGCTGTTGAGCACGGGTGTTTCCATGTCCTGAGCGGTCTCATCACCCCGTATCTCGGGCCAGCCGTAGTTGCGTCCCGGCCGTATCAGGTTCAGTTCGTCCGTTGCGCTCGAGCCATGCTCGGTCGCCCAGAGACGGCCATCGTCATCCCACGCAAGACCCTGGGGATTCCTGTGGCCGAACGAGTATACCGGTGACCCCTGGAATGGATTATCGTCAGGGACGCCTCCATCAGGAGTCAGCCGCAGAATCTTGCCGGCCAGCGAATCAAGATCCTGTGCGAGCGAAGCCGTTCCCGAATCGCCCGTGGTAACATACATTAAGCCATCCGGCCCGAATCCGATACGCCCCCCGTTGTGAATCCTGCCTCCCGGTATGTTCTCCAATAGCACTTCCTCACCTGTAGCCGTGAAGTCGTCCCATGGAAAGCGTGAAACCCGGTTCGCCGTTCCGCCGGGCCCGTCATATGTGTAATAGAAATACACGTACGCCGGATCGGGAAACGAGGGGTGCAGCACGATGCCAAGAAGGCCGCCTTCACCCCGGTGCTGTACCTGTGGAAGGTCAAGCAGAGGTTCTCCGCGAAGCCCTTCTGACGCGTCAACGAGCCTGACGCGACCGGGACGCTCCGTCAGGATTATGTCGCCACCAGGGAGAAAGGCAAGAGCCCAGGGAATCTGTAGCCCTTCCGCAAGGGCAATTAGGGATCCTTCTTCCTGTGATGACACGCCCACCTGCGGGTTAGCGCGGTCGGACACCGAAACCACCCACGTAATTGCCGCGGCCAGCGCGAGAATGGCGACCACCACAAGCACTTTCTTCATATCGCATTCGCCCCTCTGTCAGACGCACTGGATTCGCCCTGCGATAGTGTAGTCTCACGTCGCGATGTTGCGCCAATGTGCTAAATGGAGCTACAGGCACTTGACCGCAAGATGTGCGTCCTGTACGTTTTGGCCACACCGCCAACCAGGCGGACACCCACCACCTTCTCTGAGCAACCAGCATGAGCGTCAAAGTCGTTACCGACAGTACCGCGGACCTGCCACCGGAACTTGTCCAAGAGCTTGGCATTTCGGTGGTACCCCTTCACATACACGTTGGTGAGGAGACCTTCCAGGACGGTGTGAGCATCTCCACCGAAGGTTTCTATAACCTGCTGACGGGCGGAGACATCCTGCCGAAGACCTCTGCACCTTCCTCAGGGATGTTCACTGAAGTGTACGAGCGGCTTGCACAGGAGACCGATGAGATTATCTCGATCCACATCTCCAAGAAACTGAGTGCAACCTACGCATCTGCGCTTGTCGGAACGGAGGGAGTTGAGACACCCTGCCGCATCGAGCTTGTCGACTCTCTCCAGGCATCGATAGGTACCGGCGTGCTTGTCATTGAGGCCGCCCGTCTGGCACAGGAGGGAAAATCGCTGGACGAGATACTTAAAGCGACATTGGGCGCTGTGCCACGCACCCAGTTCGTCGGCGTACTTGATACGCTTGAGTACCTTCACAAAGGCGGACGGATAGGGAAGGCCGCCACATTCCTTGGTTCGATGCTCAATGTCAAGCCGATACTCACCGTGCGGGAAGGAATCGTCCACCCGGTGGAACGACTCCGCGGCCGTGAGCGAGCATTCGACAGGCTGTGCGAGATCGTTCAGAGTTACGGCCCACTATCCAGCCTCGCGGTGGCCCATACCACCACCGAGGACGAGATGGAGCGTCTGGCCGAACGGCTGTCGCAATTCTTCCCGTACGACGAAATAGTCCGCACTCGTTGCGGCGCGACACTCGGCACGTATCTTGGCCCCGGCGCGCTCTGTGTGGCGTTGATTCACGGTCCCGCCGAAGACATCAGCGGCCTGCCCGGGTTCGATTAGTATCCGGCGACTGCTCCAGGTCGAGCCACCACTTCTCAACGACCATTGCACCATGTCTAGAGTAGTATTCCGAAGTTCCGCAGCGCATGCACCCCGACAACCACGTAAATCGAAAGCGCCAGCCCGATGTGTACGAAACGCCACGTCCTTACATGACTGGAATCAACCCCGAAGCGCTGCATGAAGCCGGTTGCGACAATGACAAGAACCAGCACATACGCCGAGAGCCCCGTACCGAGCGCGGGTGCGAACCCCGACGGACGCGCCATCTGGAATGCGAAATGCGCTGAGATGAGAACAAACGCGATGAGGTTGCCGAACACGTGTGCGTTAAGAAACCGTGCCCTCTGTTGAGGCGCCCGTCTCTTCACGTAGGAGTAGACCGGAACAAACACCAGGACGTAGCCCGCACCCACGACCACCAGGAAGTGATGCAGCGTAAGCCAACCGACAGGCAGATTCAGGTTCCACCATGCCACGTATGTTCCCACGGCTGCTGCTACGGCGGCCACCAGCAAAACGACTGCGGCCATTCTCCGGGTTCTCATCACCATCCTCCTGCACCGGCGTACTCGCCATATGCTTAAGTGGTTTTCGTCGCCAGACGATCTCTCAATTCTGCCAGCCTCTCTGTCTGAATGCCTCGTACGCCACCAGGGCGGAAGCCACCGACGCGTTCAGAGATGACACATGTCCGCACATGGGAATCGAGGCTACTGTGTCGCATTTTCGCCGAACAAGGTCCGAAATACCTTTGCCCTCGGACCCTATTACAATTGCGGTCGGCACACATAGATCCACCTCGGTGTAACGCGTGTTTCCGGCAGCATCGATACCTACAATCCAGAGCCCGTTCTCTTTGAGTGCCTCCAGAGTGTTGGAGATATTTGTGACTCGAGCGACCGGTACGTACTCCACCGCGCCGGCTGAAGCGCGTGATACTGCAGCGGTCAGTCCGGCTGCCCGCCTGGCCCTGACAACTACGCCGTGAACGCCTGCAGCGTCGGCGCTCCTGAGGATAGCTCCCAGATTCTGCGGGTCTTCTATGCCGTCAAGCACCACATACAATGCGGGAGTCTTGTGCGCCGCGGAGACGGCTATCAGGTCGTCCAGAGACACATAGTCCTTGGCCGCAACATACGCGACCACGCCCTGGTGCGTCGTGCCACCAGCCACCTCCGCCACCATGTCCCTCGGAACATACTCCAACGGTATACGTCGTTCACGGGCGCGGTGCAGTATCTCA
>CAZKHH010000123.1:0-3702 GCA_964552485.1 uncultured Dehalococcoidales bacterium
CGTTCCATGGATGCCGTGCCTCAATTCATTTCGTTGATTGTCGAAATGAGTGTACTACTTTGAGCGCCGGGAGGGCAAACACCTTCACGCGACCCGCGCCTGCACTTGACATGTCCGGACAGTATCCATACTATTCCTATGGGTTAAAGCCATCGTTGTCCAGTAGCGTAAATGAAACACGAGCGATTCTTCCGGACACATCCCGTGTTTACGCGGGGTGAATTATCAGAGTACCTCGCTACTGCGGGTGAAGTCGCTCCCAGGACGGCTGAGGCTCTGCTCGCCTACCACACCGGGCAGGGGAACATCATGAAGCTCCGCAAGGGGCTGTACGCTGTCGTACAACCGGGGTACGACCCAGCCGTGTTCCGCGTCGATCCATATCTTGTTGCCAGTCGACTGGCTGACGATGCGGCGATCGCCTGTCACACAGCGCTCGAATTCCACGGTCGTGCGTACACAGTTCACAACGACAAGACTTATGCGGCTTCGCGGCCATTCAGGCCCTTCGTACTCCAAGGCAGAGCGTATCGCGGCATCAGCTTCCCACAGGCACTGGTGAAGACTGGTCGTCAGCACTACGGAACAAACGAAGAGGACCGCGCAGGAAGTACAATACTGGTCACCAGTCTCGACCGCACCCTGGTAGATGTGCTCGACCGCCCACAGATTTCGGGTGGTTGGGAAGAAATCTGGCGCTCCCTGGAAATGGTGGAGTTCTTCAACCTCGACACGGTTCTTGAATACGTCGAGATGCTCGGAAATGCCACCACCGCCGCCAAGGTCGGGTTCTTCCTGGCGATACATAGAGAACGACTCATGGTCGCAGACGCGTATCTCACGAAACTCGCGGCCCTGAGACCAACCAGTCCTCATTACCTCGACAGGACGAAACGCTCTCCCGGACGTCTGGTCCCAAGGTGGAACCTCATAGTACCGGAAGAAGTCTTCACACGTTCGTGGGAGGAGGTACTCTGAATCTCTCGCGCGAGACACTGATCCGGACGTCAAGCGAAACAGGCTTTGACCCATCGGTGGCCGAAAAGGTGGCGCACCTGCTCGGTCTGCTCGACAGTATTCGTGAGCACCCGTCACTTCGAGGACAACTGGTGTTGAAGGGCGGCACTGCGCTGAATCTGTTCTGGCTGCCAACTCCGCGTCTTTCGGTAGACATAGATCTGAACTATATCGGCGCGGAAGAATTCGCCGCTCTGGGCGCAAACCGGCCCACAATCGAGTCTGCACTGCGCGCAGTCTTTTCCCGTGCTGGATTCGCCGTTGTTGCGCAGCCAACCGAACATGCCGGGGGCAAATACAGATTGCGCTACACAAGTATCCTGGGCGGCATGGACAGCATCGAGGTCGATTTGAACTACATGTTTCGAGTCCCTCTCTGGCCGCCATCTGTTATGGACTCCAGGCCCCTCGGGTCATGGAAGGCCACAGGTGTTCACGTTCTCGACGTCCACGAGCTGGCTGCGGGCAAGCTGGCTGCCCTCTTGTCCCGCAAGCAGGTACGAGACCTGTTCGACAGCCGCGAGTTTCTGTTCTCAGACCTGCTGACAATCGACCGACTCCGTGAAGCCTTTGTAGTGTATGGAGCAATGAATCGCAAAGACTGGAGAACAGTATCAATCTCCGATTTGACATTTGACCCTATTGACTTGTCCCGCCAGTTGCTGCCGACTCTGCACGGACGGATTGGTCTGGCGACTGCAGGGCCGGAGGAGTACGGAAACGACCTCCTGCGTGATTGCCGGGCGGCCTTGTCAAAGGTGCTCCCCCTCAGGGATAACGAACTGGCGTTCCTTGACCTGCTGCTCGACAGAGGCGACATTGCCCCTTCGCTACTCACGACTGATGCCTCTCTGCAGGACCGGATCCGCCGTCAGCCTATGCTGCTATGGAAGGTGCAGAATGTCCGCCGACAACGAGGCGCTTGAAGATATTTGGCGTGGGTATTTGCGAATGTCCGGCCTGCCTCGCTCAACCGACGCCTATCACCAGGCTGGTTCCCGGGTCTACAATGAACGCAGGTGCCTCATTGCGGTCGCCGGCAGAACGTTACTCAAAGAGAGGTAAGGCTATGAGCCAAGGAAGTCACCCCACCGTCATCATCATCGGCGCCGGCATTGCAGGACTGTCCGCGGGCTGCTACCTGCAGATGAACGGCTACAAGACGCGCATCTTCGAGATGCACACCCTGCCCGGCGGACTGTGCACGTCTTGGAAACGTGGTCGCTACACCGTCGACGGCTGCATGCACTGGCTGGTGGGCTCTGGCCCGAAAAGCCGCATGTACGGGGTGTGGCAGGAACTTGGCGTCATCGACGGCTGCGCCTTCTACGACCACGAGGAATACGCGAGGATCGAGGGCGAGGATGGCCAGACGTTTGCTCTCTATACGGACCCCGACCGCCTTGAGGAGCATATGAAGTCGCTCGCACCGGAGGACAGCGCCGTCATCGACGACTTCGTAAGCGCGTTGAGGAAGCTCAAGGGCTTTGACATGCCCGTCGGCAAGCCGCCGGAGATCGAGGGTCCATTCGACAAGCTGCGCACCGGACTCGCATTCGTGCGATACCTGGGCAACCTCCGCAAATGGCAGAAGGTGACAGTCGACGACTATGCCAGCCGCTTCACGAACCCGTTCCTGCGTGAAGTCTTTCTGGGATTGACCGATGACTTGGCCAGCTTTCCGATGTTCGGGCTGCTGATGCCGATGACATGGGTCAACGACAAGGTGGCCGGGTATCCCCTCGGCGGCTCGCTGGAACTCGCCAGGGCCATGGAGAAGCGCTACCACGACCTTGGAGGACAGATCACATACGGGGCACGCGTGGAGAAGGTCCTCGTGGAAAATGGCGGCGCCATGGGTGTGAGGCTCTCCGACGGGTCGCAATACCGTGCGGACACAGTCATTTCCGCAGCTGACGGCCACTCCACCATCTTCGACATGCTCGAGGGGAAGTACATAGACGAGACTATCAAGGGCTACTACCGCGACCTGCCGCTGTTTCCTCCGCTGTTCCAAGTGGCATTTGGGGTGGCACGCTCGTTCGAGGATGTCCCGCCGTCGGTCGGCGGGATCAACATGCCGCTCAAGAGACCCATTACCATCGCGGGAAAGACCCACAACCGGCTGACCCTCATCCTCTACAACTATGACCCGTCGCTCGCACCCGAGGGCAAGACGGTGGTGAAGTTCATGCCGCCGACCGACTACGACTACTGGGAGAAGCTCTACGCGGACCGGAAGGCGTATGACGCGGAGAAGGACCGCATCCAGGGCGAGATGCTCGCAGCCCTGGAGGACCGTTTCCCCGGAATCTCCGGACAGGTTGAGATGACGGATGTCGCCACGCCGATGACTTGGCTGCGCTACACCGGCAACTGGCGCGGCAGCTTCGAGGGATGGATGATAAGTATGGACACGTGGAACCTGAAGATGAAGAAGACGCTGCCCGGCCTCGACCGGTTTTACATGGTCGGCCAGTGGGTTGAACCCGGCGGAGGGCTCCCACCTGCGGCGCTGTCCGGCCGTCACATCACACAGATGCTGTGCAAACGCGACGGCAAGCGATTCACAACGAACATACCCTGATATCACAAGTCGCGCGCCACAAGTTGCGAGTCTCCCAGGGTGCGTGGGGGTCGGTTCCCACACCGGCCCACCAGCCAACCATGCCTGCGGCGCACGGC
>CAZKHH010000124.1:0-3687 GCA_964552485.1 uncultured Dehalococcoidales bacterium
AGCCGCTTCGTTCCGTGCGGAGACTGGTCTCTCCGTACGCGAATGAGACGTAATCCTTGATATGGGCGACGTCTGATTTCGGTTCGGAGAAGCTCCACGCGGCGTTCTCTACCGTCTTATCGCCGACGGTGATATTCCATAAGACGCCCTCGCCGAGTCGTAGATTGCTGTGCTTCTGGCCGCTCCTGGTGAAGTGACTCCAATCGACCGAGTCCGGCGGGAAGTATACATAGCTCTCTACCAGTTCATAGTTGCCCGACTCCGCGAGTATGACCCCATCGAGCTCCGATGTCGCGTGTTTTGGCACGCGCGTGACCCGGTAGATGCTGCCTGCACCGTGAAAGTCACCGTTCGTCGGCTCTCCGTGCAGATCGGTGAAGTACATGCCATCGGGACCGAAGGCAAGGCCGCAGGGCGACGCCGGGCCATCGCCGAGGTAAGTGACGAACTCATCATATGTCTCAACCCCGTTACCGGAGGGATTGGGTTTCATCTTCACTATCTTCTTGCCTTTGACGTCGCGTCCCCGCTTGTATGAATTGCCGAACAACGCCACGAACAGGTGGTCTTCGTACTCGGGCCCGAACACGCCGTTCACGGCAAAGGCGAGGGCCGTGGGGGCCTGCGTGTACTCCCACACGAAAAGGGCATTCTCGCGCATCGATACCGGCCAGCCGTGGTTGCTTCCGGGCTGTACAGATGCGACTACATCGTCTCTGTCAGGGCCATTTATGCTGACATAGAGAGACCGGTCGCTCGCGCGCCACGTTCCCCCGAACGGGTTTCTGAAACCGTAGGCGTAAACGGGACTCCCCTTGGTGGGATTGTCGGGAGGAATCGAACCGTCGACATTGAGACGAAGGACCTTGCCGCGAAGGTCGTTCATGTCCTGGGCGGCATCGGCATTGCCGCCATCGGCCACATTTACATACAGCATGCCATCAGGTCCGAATGTCACGGCCTGTATCTGGTGTGCCTTGGTCGTTGACGGGATGCCGTCGATGACCGTGTCTATGGAGGTAATCTTCAATCCGTCCGTCGTACACATCCGGACAACTTTGCCCAGGACCTGCCCGTTGTGGGTGTAGATGAGCGAGGCATAGACGTCGCCGGTCTTCGGCTCGACACAGAGGCCGGTCACACCACTTTCTCCGCTTCCGGGGATGTCGTAGTCGGCCTGGTAGTTCAGTAGGTCCGGAGCGAAATCATGCACGGTACCGTCGTTGGCCATTACCTTGACGCCGTTATACAGTTCGGTCACGTAAAGAAGAGGAGCGCCGGCGTCCGGCGACGGCTCTGGTCTGAATGCGAGATTGACGGGGAGATCGAAACCTGTTGCTACTCGTTCGACCTTGAATCCGGGGAACACCCACCAGTTGTCCACAGCGCCCATATCACACCCTCCGTTGGTTTGTCCGGTCCTGTACGTCATCATGCATGCCGATGGTTGGTAGAGTCAACCTGCATGAGGATCCGCGTAGGAATGACAGGGAATCGAGCAGAGCCGGGCAAAGGGAGCCGGATGATACGACGATCGGTATAGTTAACCGAGGTATCCTGCCAGCCCGAGTATGGCTACCGTACCGATGATGATTATGAGGCCAACGGCTCCGGCCAGGAGAACGTAATCCCCGGTGGTCTTCTCACGTTTTGGCCTTACCCGTGCCGTCGGGCGGCGCTCATAGGGGACGCGTTCCCTCGCACGGCGGTGTGGGCGCTGTGAACGGCGCCGCCCGGGGCCGTACTCGGGGATCGGGCCGTCCTGCGGAGGGGGAATCCCCGCCTCGTCGGGCGAATAGAGGTTCCGGCAGACCACACAGCACCACATGCTCTGCTGGTCGCTGTAAACGAGTCCCGCCCCACAGTGCGGGCAGGCCGGATTTGTTGAGACGCGGCTCCGGGGCTTTCCCCGCGTGCGCGGGCGTGAAGTCTGCTTGCCGGTGACAGTCCATCCGCTCGCCGAAGTATCGAAACCGAACCGTTTACCGGCGCACTCCTCGTTGGCACATCTCCACGACCCTTGCTCGACGTCGTAGAACAGTGTGGGCATGCCGCAATGGGGACATTCCAGCCTGATGGGGCGTTGACAGTTCCAGCACGGTTCGTTCATACGTTGCGGGTCGGGATTCAGGGCGCCGCAGAACGTACACTTCTTTATGAGGCGGCGCTCGGCAGCCGGCCTTAGCCACGCGTCGGTGATAGAAGGCAACGCCGGATTACTCAGATATGCTTTTCGCTCGGCCTCCGACAGCGGTTTGAACGAGTCACAATTGGTACGAGGACTGCCGTAGGGGCAGGGGGATATCGAGCCGCCGTAGAAATGGGCGCACCATGAACACTGGGTCGCCTGGAAGGCTCTAAACCGTGTCCTCTTGAGAGGAGGCGCGGACGGAGCGTCGATGGCGTGCAACTCGGCTGCGCCGGAGACATCGAAGCGGCAGCCGCAGTGCTTGCACTGCCAGCGCACCTCGCTCATGCTCAGGACTTCGTGCGTCCCGCATTTCGGACATTCAACCGGGCTGCGGTCGTAGTCGGCCCTCGCGGTCTCGTTTGAAAGCACCTGATACGCAGCGTTGATACGACGGAATGCGGATTCGGCTTCGCCGTTGCCGGGGTTGCGGTCCGGGTGCCACGCACGTGCCAGTCGCCTGAATGCCGCATTGATTTCCTCACGGCTGGCAGTCCTGGAGACCTCAAGAATCTCGTAATACTGGTATTTCCTCATTTCCGGTGATTGTTGCAGCATTAGCAGGATAGCGCGACGCGTCGTCGGTGTGCGTACGATACCACAGGACGACATCTGACGCCTATGGTTGGTCGAGGGGTACCCTGCTACAGATTCTTGTCGCAGGGCAGCGTGAGTTGCAGCAGACGGACATCGACCCACGCGCCGAATTTGTAGCCGACCTCGCGGAGGGTGCCGACATCCTCAAAGCCGAATGAGTCGACCAGCCGTAAGCTCACCCTGTTCGTGTCGGCGATTTGCGCAACGATTACATGATAGTTGCACGCTCCGGCGCGCTCCACGAGAGACTTCAGCAATGTTGAGCCCAGACCGCGTCCTTGCTGTGCTTTCTCGATGTAGACCGAAGCCTCCACGGTTCGCGAGTATGCGGCGCGGTCGGACCACGGGCTCAGCGATGCCCAGCCGGAGACACGGCCATCTGTTTCACATACCAGTGCCGGGAAAAACCCGCCGTGCCGGTTGAACCACGCCGTCTGTCTTTCGATCGAGGCGGGCTCGGTGTCCATCGTGGCAACCGTTGACAGGACTGCCTCATTGTAGATGGCGGCAATAGCCGGAATATCAGCAGCTACCGCGTCGCGCACCCTGACTGACGTCGAATCCATCACTCTCAGACCGATTGTAGTCAGGGCGCATCTTTGCTGCAATACATACAGTGCGGCCCGGTTGTCATGGCACTCCGGTGAAGAAAGAGCGGGTGCACGCTTGACTCATCGTATCCGACCATTTAGCCTTATGGCAAGTCGAGGTTCTACGGAGAGGGTCATTATGCCGCGCAGCCGGCGGGATGAGGCATACGTTGGTTATGCAGGCGCCGTGATATGTACCCTGGTTCTCGTTGCAGCCTGGGTATTGGCGCTGCCAAGGGTTCCCGACGGCTGGCCGGTCCCCGTTGTTGACGGCTTCGGCTATATGCTGTCCGTGGTCGTCATGGCCGGCGG
>CAZKHH010000125.1:0-3681 GCA_964552485.1 uncultured Dehalococcoidales bacterium
TCCGAGGCCAGAAACAGAGCGGCCCCCACATGGTCGCCTGGAGCCCCCAGCCGCGCCATAGGTATTGAGTTGACCGCCTTTTGTCGGTCGAGAGGGTGTTCCTCAAGGTACTGCCGATTGAAATCCGTCACGGTCGGGCCCGGCGCCACTGCATTCACATTCACACCGTACGTTGCCCACTCGACGGCGAGCGCCCGCGTGAGATGTGAAACAGCGGCCTTAGACACGGCATATACGGAGCGAAGCGGCTGAATCACCTGAGAGACATTTGACGAGATATTGATTATCTTGCCGCTGTGGCGGGCGATCATGTGCCGTCCCACATTTCTGCAACAAAGGAACGTGCCCTTCACGTTTACGTCCATCAGGAATTGCCACTCCTCCTCCGTGACGTCTTCCACCGGCTTACGAATGATGACAGCGGCACTGTTGACCAGTATGTCTATGTGGCCGTGACGTTGGAGGACCGTGGTGATAAGGTGTTCAACAGATTCTCCGTCGCTGACATCGGTCTGTATCGCTTCCGCGGCAAGTCCCTTCTCCAGTAGACGGTCGACTGCTGCGGTACCAGAGTCTGCGCGTCGATTAGCGATAACGATGTGTGCGCCATGACGTGCCAGACCTTCGGCGATGGCAAAACCGATGCCCTGGTTGCCGCCGGTGACGATTGCAGTCTTGCCGGAGAAATTGAAGACTGTCGATTGTTCCATCTTGTATCAATGTCCTCGACTTTGGATGTGCGGTTATTGGAGAAATAACGTCCGTTGCAGCGGATTATATCAGCACGCTGCCAGTCCTCCGTTCTTGTTGGTGGTGAACCGTGTGGCCGTCAAGATCATGAATTCGACTCACTCGATACATCCGCAGCTGCCTCTTCCGGTTTGGCTATCATTGGCCTTACCAGTGCTGTGAGACTCGCAGCCACTGCAGCCATGGCACCGCACAAAATGAATGGAATCGTATAGCTGCCCAATACATCGTAGCAATAACCGGTCAAGACAGGGCCGATGGCGCTTCCGACACCGACACTGAATGTGATGGTGCCGAGGATTGCTCCATGAGACCGGAGTCCGAACAACTCGGCGACGATATGTGAATAGAGGGGCACCACTCCGCCGTATGCGAATCCGAACATAAACCCGAACGCGGAGATGCTCCACGTATCATTCGCAGTTGCGAGCCAGAAGAGGCCGAATGACATGAGCGCATACTGTAGGGTCAGAAGTCGCTTTGATCCCGACTTGTCGGCGAGGCTGCCGACGCCTACCCTTCCTACGACCCCCATACCGCCGATTGCGGTCATGATTCCAGCGGCGGTCGCAGAGGGCACTCCAATTCCAATCGCGTGTATCACAACATGCACCATGACTGACTGCAGGACGAAGCCGAATCCAGTGAAGGCGATGACCAGAAGCCAGAGTTGGCGTGTACGCGCCGCTTCTGAGAATGAAAGACCCCAGGACACCGCTGGCGCTGGTGGTGCGTCGTTCTTCTTGTCGTGTGTTGTAGGCTGCACATCGATGTGAGTAGGTTCGTGCCTCAGAAACTGAGCCGCGATAGCGATTACTACGAGTAACAACAGGCCCACGAAGACGAACGAGGAACGCCACCCAATGCTGTGGATGAGCGAGTTCGCCAACGGAGGCATGAACATTGTGCCGAAACCGGTGCCGGCCATTACGACACCGGTCATCATGCCTCTCCGCGCACGAAACCATCGAGCTACGGTAGACATCAACGGGACGGGCGCGCCGCTGAAGCCTGCGGCAATCATGATTCCATACAGCAGATAGAGTTGCCACACGGCATCTATGCGCGACATCAGGATGAATCCGACGCCGAAAAAGACGCTGCAGACACTCAGTATCACACGTGGCCCGAACCTGTCGTTGAGCCTCCCCGTTCCGATGGACAGGAAGCCCTGCATTACCACATAGGATGAGAATGCGCCAGAGGTGAGCGCGCGACTCCATCCGAATTCTTGCTGCAGTGGTGCGAAGAACACGCTGAAGCTATAGATAGCACCGGAAGAGACCGCCATCACAAGGAAAGCTGCGCCTACCACTACGTATCCATAGAAAAGAGGTCTTCTCTGAATGGTACGGGGGCTGTCGTTCATCATGTATCACTCATTTCCGTCAGGGAGCATGCCTGGATAGAATCAGGAATAGTCCCGAGACGCTGCCGCTCTCGCACTACTGTACGGAGTCAAACTGTCCCCAGTCCAGACCTCGCCTTCCCGGGAGCTCTTGGTGTATTCGGGTAGTTGCGTTCAGTCACGTGTTTGGCGTATTGTCATCGACAACCTGGATACGAGAGGAACAACAATGGAGCTCAAGGCCGCGCCGTACGAATACTTGGATACTCCTTGCGTTCTGGTAGACCTTGATCGACTCGAGGCCAATATCTCGGAGATGACGCGCTTCGCCATGGATGCAGACGTGAGGCTGCGTCCCCATACCAAGGTGCATCAATCTGCCTGGATTGCACAGCTTCAGATGGAAGCCGGCGCATGTGGTATTGAGGTTGGGACGCTGGAGCAGGCCGAGGCCATGACGAACGCAGGATTGCACGACATAGTGGTCGGACACCCATTCTACGGCAGGCACAAACTGGAGAGACTGAAGAGAATTGTCTCCAATCCGGTCAACGAGTTGTGCATGGTGGTTGATATGGTCGAGCAGGCCAAGGGAATCGCTGAGGTGGGTCGTGCTGTGGACCGGGAAATGCCGGTCCTGCTGAAGATTGATACCGGCGGAAGCGTCCGGTTTGGTGTGCCAGCCGGGCAGCCTGCGGTTGAAATCGCAGTTGAGCTCACCGCAATCGAGGGCGTTCGTCTCGTCGGCATCTACGGACACGAAAAGGGAGCAAAGAACACGGAGGAGGGTCTTTCCGGAAAGGCATTCCAGGATGCAACCATGCTCTGTGACACCGCCCGTGCACTGCGGGAGGCAGGCATGCTGATCGACCATGTCTCGGTTGGCGCCTCGCCGACCTTCCGTTCGACGTGCAGGTTCATTAAGGAGGGCAGGTTTCCCGAGATCACCGAAATCCACCCGGGGAATTGTGTCATCGGCGATATTGGATACATGATGAATGGTGGAAACACGAGGGAGTCCTGTGCGGTCACCGTTCTGACCTCGGTCATGAGCGTTTCGCATGATGCTTATGCGGTATTGGACGCCGGCATCAAGGCATTCGGGGCCGACTCGCTGATCGCCAAACGGGATATCCCTGGATTCTTCTGGGAGGATATGCCGTCCTACGGTTCTGTGCAGGGGCGTCCTGGACTCTGGCTGGGAAGGCTGAATGCCGAGAGCAGTTGCGTCCACTATCGTGATCCTGAGGAGCGACTGAGCCTCGGGGAACGACTTGAGATAGTGCCGAACAACGCGACACTTGTGATTCGGATGCACGAAAGACTGTACGGAGTCCGGGGCGGACATGTTGAACGCGTGATAGAGTGACCGGTCGCATACCCGATGTCAGTCTTGCTTGTGATGATTGTTGCCTCTATGAGGCCTCTTGCATGATAGTCGCGAGGTGCGCGGATCGTAGAAGCGGAGAGATTAAGACGACATAATAGTCTTAAAGACAGTCGAGATAGCAAAGGAGGACAATTATGGGAGCTGAGCAAAAACTGAAGCAGATGGGATTGACGCTGCCGGAGCAGTCGAAGCC
>CAZKHH010000126.1:0-1605 GCA_964552485.1 uncultured Dehalococcoidales bacterium
CGTTCCGGTCGTGATCGTGCCCGGCGGTTCCGGCGGCATCGGCAGTTGCTACCTGTTGAGCGGCGATATCGCCACTACGTTCGGACGCGCGCAGGCCGGTCTCGACACGTGGGACGAGCACCGGTTCGTGCAGCGCCACTCGCTCCCGTGCGAGGGCGCATGTCAGTACATGGGGACCGCCTCGACGATGCAGGTAATGGCAGAGGCGCTGGGCCTTGCGCCGCCAACGTCGGCGCTTGCTCCCGCAAACGAACGCCACGTCCTGTCGTACGCGCGCGATGCCGGACACACGGCGATGTCCCTGCTCAAGAACGGACTGAGGACGCGTGACATCCTCACAACCGCGTCGCTTAGAAACGCGGTCGTGATACACCAGGCAACTGGAGGGTCGACAAACGCGCTGCTCCACCTGCCGGCCATCGCCGCCGCTGCAGGTCTCGAGTTCGACGTCACGCTGTTCGACACGCTGGGCCAGAAGACGCCCTATCTCACGAACCTCCATTCCGCCGGAGACTACGCCTCACGCCAGTTCTGGTACGCCGGCGGCGTGCAGCGGGTCATCGACATACTCGCCGACTCCGACCTCCTTGCGCTCGATGTGCTCACTGTCACGGGCAAGACGATGCGCGAGAATCTCAACGACGTTCAGCGCTCCGACTTCTTCCGCGCCGGTGAAGGCTACCTCTCCAACTACGCAACGCGGGACCGCAGCCGCAGCCTCACCCGGACGGACGTGATACGGAACATCGACGACCCATCGAACACATACGGCTCGGTCGCCATACTCTACGGCAACCTGGCTCCGGAAGGGGCGGTGTTCAAGTACAGTGCATGCGACCCGGCGATGTACGAACATAAAGGAAGGGCCATTGTCTTCGAGAGCGAGGAGGAATGCTATGCGGCCGTGACCGGACTCCGGGTCGAGCCCGGCGACGTCCTCATCGTGCGCAACGAAGGACCCGCCTCCTGCGGCATGCCGGAGCTTTTCAACACGAGTGCGGCGATCTTCGCCATCGAGCAGTATCGTTCTTCTATCGCGCTGATAACAGACGGTCGGTTCTCGGGCGGTACCGCGGGGCCGGTCATAGGCCACGTGTCCCCGGAGGCGGCTGCAGGTGGGCCGATATCGCTCGTCGAAACGGGTGACACGGTGGAGTTGAGCCTCAGCCGCCGCTCGCTCAGCATCGTGGGTGTCAAAGATGGGATGTCGACTGCCGGGGAAGTAGCCCGCATCCTTGCGCAACGAGCCACCCTGTGGCACAAACCGGCTCGGCGCTACACGGGCGGAATCCTCGGGGCGTACACACGACTTGCCACGTCGGCGATGAGAGGCGCGTTCATGGCGGGCGAGTAGCCTCAAGGGGTTCCAATTCACCCGACCAGAGACTAGACTGTGCATGACCACAGCACCGGAATCACACTATTAAGGAGAGGCAGTATGAGGCCGATCACACCGAACCAGAAAGACGAACTCGCTCAGAAGGCTTACGACGCCGGGTACAGGTACCAGATCGAGAAGCGCTGCTGCAGTCAGACATCGCTCGCGGGCCTGTTCGAGGCGCTGGATATCAAGTCGCCCGAGGTATTCAAGGCGGCAACGGGACT
>CAZKHH010000126.1:1705-3663 GCA_964552485.1 uncultured Dehalococcoidales bacterium
GCGTACGACGGCGGCCTGCTGATACTGGGATTGCTCAAGGGACGTGCGCTCGACAACTTTGTGACAGAGGAGACAAACCGTTTCAAGTGCTTCGAGGTCGGTCGGGCCCTGCATCAGAAGTTCATCGATGAATACGGCACGGTCATCTGCCGCGACATCCAGACGAAGAAGTATGGCCGACCGTTCTTTCTGCCCGACCGTGATGACTATGTGAAGGCGGATGAACTGGGAGCCCATTCCTCGGTCAGTCCTGAAGTCGTAGCCAACGGCTGCAAGTGGACGGTCGAGGTTATCTTCGAGCAGGGCCTTCTCGACGAACTGAACGCGTTGCGCGAGGAGCAGGCACAGGGTTGAATCACAGGCACGCGAGGGGAGTCATGGTCACCTCCCGCGCGTCCTTCTAGATGATGCCAGTGCCCAGGCCGATGGCGATGCCGATGAGCAGGATGCCCACGAGCACCTGGATGTATCTGAACGTCACCTTCTTCAGCAGGCGGCTTCCTGCGAACGCCCCGCCAAATGCGAACAGCGTGGTCACAGCGAGCAGTCCGATATTCTCTCCGATGCCGGTCTGCGCGTAGTACGCCCCGTATACCGTCAGACGTCCCACGTCCACCATCGAACCTATCACCACGCCGCTGGCTATGAACACCTCCTTCGTCAGTCCTGCGTGAAGCAGGAACGCCGACCTCAGCGCTCCCTGGTGTCCGGAGAGCCCCCCGAAGAAGCCGCTCAACGCGCCACCTACCGGCAGGTATTTCTTGTCTATAGCCAGACTGCTCAAGCGCGGATCCAGCTCGAATATGGCGAAGCCCACCATCAACACGGCGACCACCAGCTTGATAGGCGTCACAGTGAACTCTGAGCCGCCGAGGGACCACGACCCTAGCGGGTCCAGGCCGGAGAGCCAGAGCAACAGTCGCGCTCCCACGATGGCCAGGAGTATCGCGGGTATGCCGAACCGCAGCACCGCCTGCTTGCTGGCGTGACGACCGAGAAGGACGAGCTTGAAGAGATTGTTCAGGAAATGAACAACCGCGGTCATTGCCACCGCTAGTTCGATAGGAAAGAAGACCGCAAAGGCCGGCATCAGCAGGGTGCCGAGTCCGAACCCGGAGAACAGCGTGAGCGCGGATACGCCCAGGGCTACCGCCGGTATCAGAACGAACTCCATGTTTCCCCTTTCTTAACGGTCACAACGAGTGCAGTTCGCCATGCAGCTCGTCGATGAATCCTCTCACGATAGTGAGAATATCCCTGCCCTCATCCGTGAGACGGTACTCCCGTCTCGCTTTGGGTCCACCCGCCTCGTCCGCGGCGGACATCAGCCAGCCGTTCGCCTCCATTCGCTTCAGCAGGGGATAGAGCGTGCCGGGGCTGACGCTGTATCCGTGCGAGCGCAACTCTTCCAGCATCCACTGTCCCACCACGGCCCCTTCGCCCGCATGGTGCAGGATGTGTATCTTCCACAGGCCCAGCAGTATCTCCCGCGACAGCTTTCGCTGGTTGGCGACCATTACGGTTAGCGTAATCGCTTAACGTAATAAAGTCAACGGTTGCGGCGCCGAAAGCCGGGAGAAAGGATTGGAGTACCGCGCTGGCGGGAGTCTGTTGACCTTCCGGGGAGCGGTCAACCCACGACACGATTCCCTCCGTTTGACTCCCGCCAGCTCCCACCACCCCGCACTACGCTCCTCCGCAGTCATCCGGACCGGGAAGGACGTGGCCTGGCTACTGTGCCCCATGCCTTTGACACCTGTATGTCACAGCCCGCGGAAAACAGCGGCATATTTGCCGGACCTGGACCGCAGGTTCCAGCCGAGGGCGGGCGGTGCGGCTGTCCCAACGTAGGGGCCGTGCCCCCGTGCCGGCCCGTGTGCGCCAACGCGCACAGCGGCGGGGCCGGGGCAACGAAATGCGGGACATGACCTCATTTTGACCGGCGGTGATGCGGGGTG
>CAZKHH010000127.1:0-3662 GCA_964552485.1 uncultured Dehalococcoidales bacterium
CGACAGTCGAGGACTTTATGAACAGTTCAAAAACGCGTACGAAACAATGTCGGGACTCATGCCGCAACCGTTGTCCGACACAGCTAACCTGACGTAGTCCCCCGGAGTCCAGTCTGGGTGCCGGGCGCAAAACGCCTGGTCGCGTGCTTCCATTGCGGTCCTGATAGTGATCCGCTTATCACGATCCCGCTCCACCAGCGCGTCCCGGGCGTTCACGCAGAGATTGACCAGCATCTGGTCTACCTGTGCGGGATCGATTCTGATCGGCCGGAGCGTTTCCGAGGGCCGCCACTCCAGCGTTATGTCTTCACCCAGAAGCCGCTGGAGCATCTTCAGGACCTCATCAACAGCATTGTTGAGAATCACGGGTTGCGGGTTGGCAACCTGTTTCCGCGCAAAGGCCAGGAGTTGCCGCGTAATCGATGCCGAGCGTTCCGTCAGGTTGGTGATGAGCTGGACACGCTGGAATGCCTTGTGCGTCGGTGACAGGAATTGCAGCGCAAGTTCGGCATTCCCCATGATGGCGCCGAGCATGTTGTTGAAATCGTGCGCCACACCTCCCGCCAGTCTTCCCACCGACTCGATTTTCTGTGCCTGGAGAAGCTGACTATTCAGACGACGCTCCTGGGTTACATCCATGGCGTACACGTTGACATATTTGTTGTCGGGAAACGGAACAAACACTGCGCAGAATTCCCGGCCGTCGGCTTCGAGGTCTCTCATAACCGGTTCACGGCCGCTCAGAGCATGTTCGACATGCTCTCTCCACAGGGGTGACACTGATTTTCCGCTCTCGACCCCGGTGAGATGCGGGAAGAGAGTCCGCGCCGATTCGTTGGCATAGTCCACAACGCCGTCGGCTCGGATACGCATGACGGGATTGGGGTTTTCGGCGGGGAATCGGGCGAGCGATTCGATCTTCGCCTCGGCTTTCCGGTGTTCGGCGGCCATCTCCAGGTTGTGGAGGGCGAAGGCAACATCGCCTGCCAGCTCGCCGAACAGCGACTGCTCTTCCAGCTCTTCGGCAATGCCTGCCGGCAGCGCCACAACAAGCACTCCGTACCCGCGCCCCGCATGTCGTAAGGCCGCTGCCAGGGCGGCCGTATCGCGGCGGATGCAGGGCAGGGCACACGCGGTGCAATTCCGAAGCGTTCCACGCATAACAACGACACCGTCGCTCTCCAAAGCTTTCCGGCAACAGGCCGGCACGCGTGCTTCCTCCAGGGCGTCACGGAGTTTCTCGAAGTGGGACTCAATGCCCGATTCCGCTGCCGCGTGCAGCCGTCCCGATGAATCAGACAAACAGATCCATGCGGAGCGGTATCCCCGTGTGCCCGTGAGAATCCGGCAGGCCCGACGAAGAAGCTCCCGGCGGTTCTGCTCCTGCGTAATCAGTTGGTTCACGTCCCGAATTGCCCGCAGGACCAGGTTGAGATGCCTGATGCGGTTCTCCGATTTCCGCCGTTCGGTAATATCGCGCGTTACCCCCTGAACCTGCTCCGGCTTGCCGTCCGGACCGCACAGCACCTTGGCATGAGTTTCCACCGCAATCCGAGAGCCGTCCGTTCGCAGCATCTCGGTTTCGAACACCACGCCTTCTCCGTTCAACCCCCTCTCAGCTTCATCTTCAATAATGCGGCGTATGCGACCGAATTCCTCCTTCGTACAGTGATCGGCCAGGTGAGAGTCTTGCCACTCCCGCGGTGTAGCGCCGGTGTGGCGTGTAACGGCCTTGTTGACATACGTGAACCTGAAGTCCATGTCCATGATCCATATCACGTCCAGCGTATTGTCGGCGATCAGACGGTACTGTTCTTCGCTTCGGGCAAGGGCCTCCCGGGCCCTTATCCGCTCGGTAATATCGACCACCGTGGTGATGTAATGGAGAGGATTCCCACCCTGGTCCCGACGTATGGCCACGCTGACATCGGCCCACACATGGGATGCGTCCCTCCGAATGTACCTCTTGGTGAACCTGGTTGACTCCTTCTCGCCGCTTATGAGAGGAACCAGGGCCTCTTCGCTCTTGGCAACGTCCTCCGGGGGAGTCAGGTCCTGCCACTTCTTATGGCGAAGCTCATCGGCGGAGTATCCCAACATGTCACAGAAGGCTTTGTTGACATGCACCCGCCCGTCAAGCTCGGTCAGTGACTTGCCGACATTTGCCGCTTCGAATACCGAGCGAAATTTGCTTTCGCTGTGCAAGAGTTCCGTTTCGGCGCGCTTGCGGTTGCTTACGTCATCATAGACAGCGACAACTTCACCGGTACCAAGCCTGTAAACATGGTTCGTTCTCCATCCCTTGATCCGCCCGTCGCTGTATTCCGCATCGGGCAGGCTCTCGGGAACCCCGCTTTTCCATACCCTGCGCAGGGCATCGAGCAAACCGAATTCTTCGACCCCCGGGAAGACATCGGTGAGGCGTGCTCCAACGATCCGGTCGCGACGCACGTGGTCGATAGTCTCGGCTGCCTTGTTGATCGCAACGAACGCGAAGTCCCGGCCATTCTCAATGGGTCTGTAAACCGCAACCCCGCTGCTCATGTTTTCGAAGAGCTCACGAAACTTCGTCTCGCTCTCCCTGAGCGCCTCCTCCGCCTGCTTGCGTTCCGTGATATCCTGAAACGCTCCGCGCACTTTGACTATCTTTCCGTCGCGGTCCCTCACCGCCTCACCGCTGGTCCTGACCCATACGTGTTTCCCCGATTTCGTGACTATCTGCATCTCTTCATCGTACGGGATACCCTTTTGGGCGCAGTCGGAGAACACTTTGGTAATCCTCTCCCGCCAACGCGGGGCATAGAACCCGATACCGTCCTCCACACGGGGCGAGTAGCCCCGCGGCATCTCGTGAATGTCCGCGACGAGATCGGACCAGGTGCAGATGTTGCGGCTGAGGTCAACGCTCCACCCTCCGAACCGTGCCGATTCGGCCGCCATGCGAAGGAGCGCGTCGCTGTCGTGCTGCGCCTTGTTTATCGACCGGGTTCCCTCGTCGTTGCGAGCAGACGCTTCGTTCCGATTCTTCTTCATACACTTCCCTCTTGGCGTACAGTTCGGAGGTTGCCTTCCATGCGACCGCACTCCCGTCCGCTTATCAGCAGGAAAGAAACAACCGGGACCATTTACTACACGCAGCTACTCACAGTAACATAAGAAATGTCACCGGTGGGCGTCAAGGGAATGGAATCCCTCAATTGCTCCCGACCAGGGCCGTCGAGCGGTTGCTCGGAGCTGCACTAAATCTGCAAGGACCCCGCCCATCTGATCCGGGACGGTGGCCGGCTATATGCTTCGCATTCAAGTGAGGAGGGGAAGGTACGGAGCCATGATACAGGACGGAGTTGCGGGGTCCGTGTTTTTTTGCGCCTCCCATGCCCCAAGGAGCATCCTCTCCCGGTCCGGGCCAACGGCCCGGCGCTCTGTCCCGGCACCAGTATCTCCGAGCCCTGTAAGCTTGAGACATCTTTGTGGAAACAGCGCACAAATCTACACCGTTGCTTCACATATTCGCACTCCCGGAAAACGCAATGCCCCCCTCCAAACCCGGCAGGGACTATATTGTTTTCTATACCCTGATCATTGCACACAATGACGGGCACCACGTATTCCGGACACCTCATGAAAGGAGCGCCTATGCCCAAAGAAACCAAGGCAGGCTG
>CAZKHH010000128.1:0-3610 GCA_964552485.1 uncultured Dehalococcoidales bacterium
GACAGGGTGGCCAATTTGCTCCGTGACGGTGGCCAATTTGGTCCGAAATACGCATGTTGTCGCTGGCCACCGCAATCACATTCACATTTGGGTTGTATCCTGTATCAATAGGAGCCCCAGCGACAAACAAGACATTGGCTCCTTCCATCGCACTGGCCAAGTCGGAGGAAGCGGATTCACGTAGAAAGGCACCAAGGGCCGCCTTCATGGGTTCAATCATGTAGCTTGGTGTTTCCCATTCTTCTGGATAGGAGATGGTAAAGACCTCCCCTTCGGCAACATACGTGGTGAAGTTCGCCGGAATGGCATTCTCTGTGACTTCCGTTCCGCCACAAGCCACCAGAGTGCCAGCCAAGACCACACAAAAAGGCACTGAAAGGACATGCCAGACAGAGAAACTTGCGAAGCGCCGATTGCGCCGTGACAGATCCTGCAGACTCCGAAAGAGGTGACTCATCTTAGCCTTAGCCTCGCGTGTCTCTAAGCACAATAGGCACTATCCAACCAAGAGGGACTAGGAGCATGGACAACCAAGCGCGGCTTCTTCCCTTCTGGCCCAGCGCCCACCACATTGGGAACAGCACTGGAATTCCCAGGAGGCCAATGTTCGAAACATGCGGTATCGTATGACCCAGCTCGCCAGTAGGAGGCACTGAGATGAGCATTGTGGCCGGCACCCAGTTCAGGACTAGCCAAAACATGGGCGACACTCCAAACCAGTGCATGAACGGTTCAGCAAGAGCTCCTATGGCGAGGTAGAAATAGATGGCCATGCCGATGCCCATAGTGAGGTTAAGGTGGCGCCCAAACCAATTTTTGCTGCGGACGACGCCGATGGTCTCAAGGTCGGACACGCGCCTTTGTTCCTGTCGCTGGAAATCACGTAGCTTCTTCTCGGTCATCATCGATTCTGCAATCTCGAATGGGAGCTGGAGTATTGCAACTGTAGAAGGGCGTTCATGGGCTGTCAAGGCCTATCACTCGCTCAATCGGTCGGGTGACAACCACCACTTCAGTTTGACTGTTGCGTTGACATGTAGTATCAGATATAGTACCATCCATTCGTGTCCAAGCGTGACAAGTTGATTCGTCGCTTCATCGAGAAGCCTCAGACGATAGGTATCGCAGAGATACGGCAGTTGCTTGAGTCGCTTGGATATGAGGAGAAGCGAAACCAAGGGAGTCACTGCGTGTTTCACAAGAAGGGCGCACCTGTGATTACCGTGCCAACAATCAAAGGAAGAGAGGTCAAAGTCCAGTACGTGCGGAGATTGGCCGAAATACTGGACCTGGAGGCAGACCAGTGAGCACTTACAAGCAGACCAAGGAAGCGAAGGCCTATATCGAAAAACCCTATCCCATTACATTCTATCCAGCGGAGGAGGGTGGCTATGTTGCTGAGATTGAAGACCTCCCTGGATGCCTGACACAGGGAGAGACTCTTGCTGAAGCTGCCGAAGCCATCGATGAATGCAAAGTCGCCTGGATCGAGACTGCTCTCGAGGATGGAATCGAGATCCCGGCACCCCGCACCGAAACGGACTATAGCGGCAAGTTTGTCCTGCGCGTTCCCAAGTCACTCCATCGCCGTTTGGCGTCACGTGCTAGACAAGACGGCGTGAGCCTGAACGTTGAGGTTGCTACTTTGCTGGCGGGCGCGCTGGAGGCAAAGGATGAAACCGAGAAGCTACAGACCTCCATAGAGTCCGTCATAGAGCACGAGATCAAGAGGGTAGCGACCGAAACGCTTAAGGCAGCACAGATGCCGCAACTGCGGAGGCCGCCCATCTTCACATTTGAGGCGGTGGAATCCTACCGCGAAGAGAGCGCGGAACTGGCCGCGGCATGAGGGCAAGAACGATGCAACAAGCTGAAGAAAGATACTCACGACTCCGTAGTCTCATTGACAACCTGGCCTTGAGGGAGATTGCCCTGAGTTCGGCACGCCTCGACACGAGCGAAGGCTCAGACCTCCCAGACCAACCGGAAATTATCCTGAGGGCAAAGCCTTGGTATGAGGACACGGAAACCGGGTTCACCTGCTTCCACCAGTACAACCTCAGAGTGAAAGATACAGCAAGTGGAACCAACGTGGCGCGAGTGCGGGTAGTCTTCCGTGTTTCGTATAGCAGCACGATCGCTATGGACGAAGAATTGTTCCCGGAGTTTGCGGAGACCAGCCTGCGGCTTACGACCTGGCCCTATCTCAGAGAGTATGTACACAGTACCTTCGCTCGTATGAACTGGCCGATGTTCATTGCGCCGACCTTCAGGACTGGAGTGCAGCAAGCTACGAGGTAGACGAACAAGGCATGTCATGGACCCTCTATCGATAGCGATCGGTGCGGCCATAGGAAGCGCAACCAGCAATTTCGTTGGCAAGACCTGCGATGAATTCCGGGGACACCATACTAGTTTCACTTCCACGTTCAGAATCGATCGTCCGTTGTCAGTTCTGCGGCCTGGTCCGGCGCAATCAGCTTTGTAGAGGCGGAAATGAGTATGATGTTTCCAGTTTCCCGAACCCTTTCGTCCCTCAATCGTGTTAGTATCCGGCTCGCTGGCCGGAGTGGCGCCGGCAAACGAGACAGGCGAGCGACAGAAGGAGCAGCATGTCCATCATCGCGTCACAGAGACGACTGTTCGATACTCCCGATGACATCGCCTTCTTCAACATCGCGTACTATTCACCCCAACTGAATGAATCCACGGACAGGCTGCTCTCCGCTGCGCGCGCAAAGAGCCATCCGTGGGAGCGGACGACCGACCACTTCTTCGACGATGCGGATACGATACGGAGCCTCGCTTCGACCACCTTCGGCGGCGACAGCGACGGCTGGGTAGTCGTTCCCTCCGCCACCTACGGTGTGACTACTGCAGCGCGCGCCATCGAGCCGCACCTGGGACCCAACGACCACATCCTGGTTGCGGCAGAGGAGTTCCCCGCCAATGTCTTGCCTTGGAGAAGGGCGGCACAGGAGACCGGCGCCTCCGTGGTCACCGTTCCATATCCTGAAGATGGCGACTGGACCAGGGCGATTGCCGGCAGGATCGACAGGACCGTGAAGGTGGTTGCCGCCGCCAACTGCCACTGGACGAACGGCGCGTACATCGACCTGCCGACGATAGGGAAGGCCTGCCGCGACGCAGGCAGCATCCTGGTGGTCGATGCAACCCAGTCGCTCGGCGTCATGCCGCTGCCGATGGACGACGTCAGACCGGACTTCCTGGTGGCTGCGGGCTACAAGTGGCTGCTATCGCCGTACGGCTTCGGCCTGCTCTACGTCTCTGAGCAGTGGAGAGACGCGCGACCGCTGGAGGAATCGTGGCAGGCGCGCAGCAACGCGAAGCAGTTCGCCTCCCTTGCCAACTACTCGGACACGTACATGCCGGGAGCGCGCAGGTTCGAGGTGAGCGAGAAGTGCACGTCCATCCTGCCGGGCGCCATCGCCGCGCTGGAACAGATAGAGGCGTGGGGGGTGAAGAACATCGCGGAGACGCTCGCGGCCATCAACGGGAGAATCGGCGCGCACCTGGAACGACTTGGCTTCCAACTGCCGCCCGGGGCGCAGCGGTGTCCGCACATGCTCGGCGCGGTCATGCCTCCGGA
>CAZKHH010000129.1:0-3442 GCA_964552485.1 uncultured Dehalococcoidales bacterium
GCATCCGAGATGCTGGTCTTGCCGTCAAGATTGACGTCACCTTCCACGATGTTGGCGCCTTCTATCACCAGGTTAACCCCATCCACGTATACATCTGAGACTACGGCTACCCCGATCGTCAGTTCCGTATCGCTGACGATGGACTCGAAGGTGTTGTCAAGCGCGTCCAGTAGCGCGGCTTGGATATCATCAGCTATATAGTCGCCGAGGCTGGACGGGGCACTCACAGAGAATCCCTGCATCGCAACCGCCGGCACGTACGCACTTGAGCTTATGTCGCCGCTGCCGGAGAACGTCACTGTCTTGTCTCCCACGTCGAGCGTCGCATTGTTGAACGATGCTGTGAGTCCGGAGAACTCGAAGTCCATGTCAAGAATGACTTGCTTGCCGCAGAGGGAGAAGTCAAGGTCGACCGCGACGGCGCTATCGGTGATGATATCGACTGTTGTCGACCACTGCGGATCCGTGTCGCTCAGATAGTCGTTCGCCTTGTCCGCGAGGGTGGTTGCCATGTCGTTGATCGTGGTCGCCAGTTCCGACTCAGTGTGCGACTCAGTGTTATCTCCGGTCCACGTTGTTATGAGTTCCTCTGCGACGACATCGATGCCTTCAAGGCTTTCCCCGGGCGGCGCATCGATGGACAGGCCGCTCTTGTCGATAAGGTCGTTAAGGCAGTCAGCAATGGCATCGAGATCGTCAGCAGACAGGTCAGGCTCATAGTCGGCAATCTTGAGGTTGCTTACCGACTGCACCCGCAGTGCATCCTCTGTGCTGGTGTATTCGACAACTGCGTCTAACCAGAAACGCGGTTGCCTTCCCAGTACGTCGAGCTCACCTGCCACCGCAACGTCTCGTGTGCCGTCGAACGTGAGGCGCAGGAAATTGAGGCCGACTGTAATGCCTCGGACGTTGAATGTGAAGTCCGTCACGACCATCTCGTGGTCAGTGCTGAGGTCGACAGAGGGAGGCGTGTCAATCGTCACCTCAGTAGTGGCAATCTTGTCGATGATCCACGACTCGATATCGTCTGCAGAGTAGTTTGCTTCATCCGCCAGGACAGGCGCGGGAAAGGCGCAAATCAACAACAGCGGGAGGACGAGAATACCCGATAGGAGTGCTGAAACGATGCCTCGATAACGTCCGGTCATTAGATGACCTCCTCTGCCCGCCCCCACCCGTAGAGACAAAGGCGGCACATACCTATATTAGCAGGGCAGAGACGCCATTCAGCGCCGGCAACACCAGTATAGGCGGACGCGCCGGATTCTACAACACCCCTGCGAGGAGGAGAATGACAAGTGTAAGAAACGCGACGCCCATCATTACGAGCAGCGCGGTATAGACGGGATTCATGCCGTCCGGGGCTTCCGGGCCGGAATCGGGGCCGGAAGACTGTGTATCTTCTGTGGCGCCTTCGCCGTTGGAATCTCCGGGTCCGGATGCTGAATCTCTCGATGCCACGCTGAAGGACGCACTCTTATCCCCTACCGCGACCGCGTATGTTCCGGGCGTCGACCTCGCGAGCTGGAACCGAACGTTCTGCACCGCTGACGGCGCCAGTGTCAGCTCCCTGGCGTACTCGGATGCTCCGTTCACCTCGACCATCAGCGGGTATGTTCCGCTCGTTCCTCCCGCGTTGCGCACGGAGAATGTAACGTACACATTATCCATTGGCGACACCGTGGACGGGGTGACCTCAAGGCCTTGAACCACGAAGGCGGCGGGGGATGGGGCGTCCGTAGGGGCCAGCAGTCCTACAGTCGAAAAGTGGCCGATCTCAGCTTTGACACTACTGCCATCCTCGCCTGGCGTGCCGGGCAAGGGTGTCCATGAGTCATCTTCATAGTACGCGAGCGTCAGGTCTTCTGCATCCGTCCCTGCAGGGAGACCCGATTCATCGAACCGGATGGCGAGCGATAGCGAGGGGTCGAATGTCGCCCCGTTCGGATGCAGTGAGTACGCTGCCAGGACGATCCCGCCGCTATAGGGGCGGGGCGATGCCTTGTGAACCATGGAGATATACTCAAGAGGGTTGCCGGATGAATCGAGGCAGGTGGTGCCCTTCTGCAGCAGCAGGCTGACTTCGCCCTCGATGAGCGTGGCTGAGACGGTCTCGGCAACGACGCCATCGTCGTCTATCTCCGGGCTGTAATTGTGTCCCAGCACTGCTACGTTGAGCACGCCAGGTGTTGAGGGGGGTGGAGAGGGCTCGGCTTCGGGTGTCGCGACTGTGATGGGCCCTACGGGGATGTTCTTATAGCTGCCGGGTATCAGGCCGGTGATGTTCCAGCCATCGATGCTGACATGTTCGAGCACTGCAACGATGTCGTAGGTCCCCTCTGTCGCGTCTGCAGGGAAGGCCAGGTCGACCGTCTCCTCCATCGAGTAGGAGTCGCCCTGCCAGTCCGGAACATCGGGGACAACCACCTCGAAGTCGTCGAGAAGCGTAATTCCGGCGCCGTTCGCTGTGTGGTGAGCCTCTCCGCTCACTACGACCACAGCTTCATTCGCGCCGAACGGCATGTCCTGCGTGCAGCGGACCTCAACCCCCACAGTGACAGAGAATTGCTCGCCGGGCTCGACTTCGTCATCGCTGAACACGATGTGGTAATCAACATCGTAGTATTCGAAGGGGTCGAGGTTGAGTGCGACCGCAGGGGTGGGGCTCGACGCGTACGGCGCGACCATGCACACTGATACAGCGAGCCCGAATATAACTCGCGCACTCCACTTTCGTGTGCTCATGCTGAAAGACTTCCCGTTTTCAGGAATCGCAGAAGCGATTTCCTTCCCGTAACGATTGTGAGCAGCGGTATAAGCAGTATAGCACCGGCTATCTCCGGCACATACGCCCCAGGGTCCGTGAGAAGAGTCCGTATTATGGTCGCAAGCCATTGGTCCGGGTTGCTCCCCTGTGGAAAAGGGCCGAGGAGCGGCCAGAACAGCGTAGCGGGTGTGCGCCACATCCTGTCGAGCAGGAGGTGCATGCCGGAACCGAAGGCGAGAACGGGCAGGACCCGCCCGCCGCGGAAGCCATGAAGCAGAACGCCTGCCGCCAGGAGGTCCACCGGGAACCAGATGGTGTGAGCGAACAACCGTCCCGAGCCGAATGCGGGTGCAAACAGCACGAGTCCGAGCGGCTTGTCGATGATATCCGGAAGCAGCGAGGCGACGAAGAGTACACGCATGTCGATGCGCTGCGAAAGCGAGACGGTTACGTCTCGAATCGCATCGAGCGGGCGCGAGAGCGAGGTCGGCGCGCTTCGACGACCCAGTACGGCCTCGCCGGCCAGTGCCGCGCCGACGGTGATTCCCGCATGTCCGAGTATCAGCATGGAGGAAGCCTGGTCCTTCCGGGGGAGCCTTGCTGTGGTGTCGACGCTATACTAGCATTACGGCGGTTTCAGGGGAGCACTCAGCCCTGTCCACAGATATATGACCG
>CAZKHH010000130.1:0-3438 GCA_964552485.1 uncultured Dehalococcoidales bacterium
TTCCCATCGCTTCAGGAATGATGCGTCAAGGATTACGGATTCCCCCTGTCCGATCTCAGTTGCACCGCGCCGTATCATCTCGTCATATGTGCGCACGGTCCATTCCTCGGAATAGAGACCCTCGCCGAACGGTGCATGGCGCTTCTCTTCCGGAGATAGACCGGCCAGCTGTTTCCGGATAATGTCGGAAGTCACAATAGTACACCCCAGCCGGTCTGCCAGTTCGCTGGCCACCCGCGATTTGCCGCTGCCGCTCAGACCGCTCATGATGACCAGTGAACCCTTGCCCGCAACGTAGCTTCGTGCCAGCTGAAAGTACCTTCGGGCACGCCATATAGCCGCGCTTCGCTCATCGGCTGAAGCCATCTTATCCGATGCCCTGAATCCCTCTACTTTGCCGCGGACGAACGCCCGGTAGCACTTGTAGAAATCCAGCAGTGCGATGAGTCCGTTGTCGCCTGTCTGTTCCACGTACGCATCGACAAACGCCTGCGAAAGGCCCCTCCTGGAGTATCTATCGAGGTCCATGGCAAGAAAGCCGACCTCTGAGGATACATCTCCGTACCTGAAACGGTCGTTGAATTCGATACAGTCGTAGATACACACTTCATCCGTCATGCAGACGTGCGCTGCGTGAAGGTCTCCATGACAATCGAGGATACGTCCTTCCTCGATTCGCGCGTCGAACAGGCGTGCACGGGTATCGAGAAATCCGTCCGTGTAGTCCTTAACAAGCAAATGCGTGGACTTCGTGACGGTGCGGCCGATATAGGGCCCGGTCTGTTCGAAGTTCTCGTCTGTGTTGCCGCGGATGACTTCCCTCCGTCCGAATGCGGAGATCTCTTCCGTTGTCTGGCTGGACATGTGGAAGTCGGCGACCCGCCGGGCGATGCTCCTCATCATGTCGAGAGTGGCGGCATCTCTTAGGATGAGTTGGTCGAGCATTCTGTCCGCCGGCAGGCGGCGCATCTTCACGGCATACTCCACCGCCTCTCCTTCACTCTCGACGACGAGTCTGTCGGCGGCGCGGACGATGGATACCACACCGAGGTAGGCGGATGCGCAGAGGCGACGGTTCAGCTCGACCTCTTTCTCGCAGAACGAGCGCCGTGCGCTCAGAGAAGAGTAGTCAAGGTACCCGAGGTTAACGGGCTTCTTGACCTTGTAAACGAACTCATCCGCCAGGAAAACAAGGGACATCTGCGTCTGCTCGATTTCTACGTTCCCCGGTCGATGGGGGTACGCATCGGGCAGACGCAGAGCCCGCGCCAGCTCTTCAGGTGTGGTTGCCGCTACGTTGCCTTGCGGACGGTTATGCGAAGACGAACGTCGCTCGGGCAAACGATCCCTCAGCCTCCTTGTCACCAACCGTGTATGCGTCCGACGGCAGGACTTTCATGCGCGGTCCTAACTTCACACGTTTACCGATGACGTCCACCTTCACGGTGTTGGGGTCAGACCCGGTGAAGTTGCCCATGAGCCACGGGCCTTCCTCCAGTTCCACCATTACGGTGGTGTATGGAATCTCGGCTTCCCTGCCCTGCGCCGGAACGTATGAAACGGTGAAGGTGACCACCTGACCTTCGCCCTTGAGTTCAACTACTTCCAGGTCGGTTGACCCGCATTCCTGGCAGGCGATCTTGGGCGGGCATGTGTACTTGCCACATGATCCGCACTTGAGACCGAGGAGCCTGCCTTTCTTGAGTGCCTTGTTGTATTCCTTGAACGTAAGTTTATATTCCATCGCGTGTGTCTCCTCTCTGGCTCCTACCAGCCTCTCTGGAGCACCATATTGCAGAGTACGCCGTCGCCGCCGAGCGTGTCGGTCATGCCTAACTTGACGTCTTCGACCTGCCGCTCGGGCTCAACTTCGCCGCGCATCTGGTGCACGATATCCACTGCCTGCGACGCGCCAGTCGCGCCGATGGGATGTCCCTTGGACTTGAGGCCGCCCGACATGTTGATGGCAACCTTTCCACCACGGTCGGCCTGCCCGCTCTCCCAGAGCTCGCCGCCCTTGCCGAATTCCGCGAAGCCCATGCTTTCGACCGCGATGATGCTCGCGATGCTGAAGCAGTCGTGCAGCTCGCATACATCGATGTCTTCGGGCTTGACGCCAGCCATGTCGTATGCCTGCTTGGCCGATACCTCCCGCGCTCTGATGCGGGGCGCGTAGTCTTTCTGCGCACTGAGCTTACCGGATGACGCCTGGCCTACTCCCGCGATGTACACAGGCCTGTCGGTCAGTTTCTTGGCTACTTCCTCGGATACGATGACCATCGCCGCCGCGCCATCGGAAAACGGACAGCAATCGTACAATTGCAGCGGGCTGCATACCATAGCGCTCTTGAGGACGTCCTCTTCGGTTATCTCCTTCTGGAACTGGGCGTACTTGTTGTGGACACCGTACTTATGCGACTGCACGGATACGAGTGCCATCTGGTGCTTCAACCGGTCGAGGTCCACACCGTACTTCGATGTGTAGAGGTGCGCCAGCATGGCGAAAAAGCCGGGGAACGTAAGCCCCAGGGGATACTCGTAGTGAGCGTCGTGCGCCATCGCGAACGTACGTGTGGCAAGGGGCGTTCCCATCTTTGCTGAAGTCTCAACACCACCTGCAAGCACGATGTCGTAGAAGCCGGAAGCGACCCACATGAAGGCGTCCCGAATGGCAAGACTTGCCGAAGCACAGGCGCCTTCAAACCGCGTTGCCGCAACGTTGGTCGCGCCAAGGTCATCCGCGATGTACGACTGAATCATGACCTGGCCCTCGGAGAAGTCGCCAAGGACGTTGCCTACGTATATCGACTGGATATCCTTGTTCGTAATGCCTGATTCTGTGATGGCGTCCATCGCCGCTTCATTGAACAGCTCAACCGAGGACTTCTCGGCAGCGAACGTGAAGGGTGTATGTCCGACGCCGGCTATAGCTACTTTTCTCATAGGTCTGGAACCTCCTCTCAGACTGCCGGTAGAGATTATAGCAGCGCCCGACCGACGGGCGCACGAAATACGGACCGTTTGTTACTTAAGCGCGAGCACATCCCTGGCTATGGCGAGCCGCTGCATCTGCGAAGTGCCCTCGTAAATCTCGGTTACTCGCTGGTCGCGCCAGAATCGTTCCACCGGTGTTTCTCGTATGTAGCCGTAACCGCCGAAGATCTGCACCGCATCGTGACAGATGCGACCGGCCGCCTCGCTTGCATACAGCTTAGCCATCGCTGACTGACCGACGGCGAGTCGGTCATTATCGATGGACCACGCCGCACGGTATGTAAGAAGACGCGCAACATCAAGCTCGGTTGCCATGTCGGCGAGCATGAACTGGATTCCCTGCATCTGGCCAAGTGCCTTGCCAAACGCCTGTCGCTCTCCAGCGTACCGCACAGCTTCTTCATAAGCTGCCGAGGCGATGCCAAGCGCCTGGGCGGCAACGCT
>CAZKHH010000131.1:0-3355 GCA_964552485.1 uncultured Dehalococcoidales bacterium
AGCCGCCTGCCTCTCCTCCGAGAGATTGTTCTTGCGTGCCAGGTCGTCGATAGCTTTAAGCCGGTCGTCGACCACTTCGCGGAGCACATCCGCAGCGGGCGACTGCGGGTCAGCGGCGATGGCCTTCTGCAGCACGGGCAGAAGCGTGCGGAAGGAGCAGTAATTCAGGTTGCCAAGTCGTACGTGGCGGCTGATGCACTTCTCGCAGTCTCCGTGATTTGGACACCCCACGTTCACGCAGGGACAGATCTCCGCAATACTCACTGGTCCACCTCCGATGATAAGACATATCCGAATCGAATCATGGTCACAGATCCGGTCGACCTGCGCCGGCCGGTCAGCGCGCCATTGTACCTTGCCGCAATGCCTCAAACCACCACAGAGGACGCGCAGCGGAGCAGGTCTGGCACATTTCAACGGAGCGGCGCCTATTCCCCGGTACCGGGTTGTTCCACCTGCCATTCATGGAGATAATCGCTCACCTCGTCATCTGTGAGGTCGTGCCAGTGACGATAGAAGCTGGCGACCGCAAAAGAATAACCGTGGCTTATCACCAGGCAGACGATGGCATCGCATACCGGCTTGAGCAGTTGATAGGCATTTCCTGAAGCCACCGGGCTGGCAACCACAATGCGGGCCGCTCCCTGTCGCTCTACCGACTTGGCCGCCGCAACCATCGTGAACCCTGACGCCAGTCCATCGTCTATGACGATTACCGTCCTATCCGCCAAAGAAACCCGCGGTAGCTTTTCCCGGTAGAAGGAACTTCTGCGCTCAATCCCGGCCAGTACGTCAGCTGCCTGAAGCTCTATCTGGTGCCGGCTGAGACCCAGTTGAGCTACCAATGGTTCGTTCAGGAAGATGGTGCCATCCCCGGCGACGGCGCCATAACCGGCCTCGGGGTTGTGCGGGATAGGGATTTTGCGAGTAACGACCACATCAAGAGGGGCGTTGAAACTCTTCGCAACTTCTCCCGCAACCGGCACTCCACCACTCGGAACTGCGAGAACCACAGTTTCCGCAGAGCGATATGGCCTCAACGCTTCTGCGAGCTGCCTTCCGGCATCGATTCTGTCCTGAAAGCGGAATCCTTGTTCGTCTACCACTACCACCCCCGGTTCCTGGCTGCCTCTCAATGCACATCCGGTACTGAAACCGGAGGGTAGCGCCAGAAATCCGGCATCGTCAATCTTGACTGGACGTATGGTGTAGCTGCTCCAGTACCGCGGTCATCTCCACGCCTTCAGGAATCGCAGGACTCGGCACACAGAGGCAACCGGTGTAGGAACGCCTGCACGTGAACATCGAATGCCGGGAGCCGGACCACTCAGTCTCTCATACGCACTACGGCACTCGACTACAAACACTGCCTGACGGGTGCTCTTACACCTGATTCGTGCCAGTACAAGAATCCGCGCTATCATGGCGAAATCAGGCGACGAGCAAGAGAGGCAGGACATGAAGCTGTTGATGTTCCACGCGGGGGAATTCTGGTACAGACCCTATCAAGCTGATGAGCCGGAAGCGGAGAAGACTACACTGCCGGCCAGCCTCGTTGTCTTCATCCATGTCGAGGAGGCGGACAAAGACAGAGCAGATGCCGTTAACAAAGCCGTCGGCAACATACGATGGCTGTCCAACAAGAACAAGGTCGGCAGCATCGTTCTGCACTCGTTTGCTCACCTGTCCAGCAGCAAGTCCGACCCGGAGACTGCCGACCAGATAACGGAGCAGATAGCGGAGAAGCTCAAGAAGGCGTCGGACGTCCACGTGGTGCCCTCCGGCCAGTTCTACGAGTTCTCCATACACGTGCTCGGTCCGTCGCTGGCGAAGGTATTCAAGGAGGTGTGAGCACTGCGGTGTGTCCGCCACGATCGCCACCTCGCGCTGGGTCAGAACATCTCCAATCTCGACACAATTGCCACTAAGAATCGCAACGGCGTACCCTGATGCTCGCTATGAACCAAGACATCCTATTCGCCGATGCCACCGAACTGGCGCGCCGCATACGCGACAAACAAGTCTCTCCCGTTGAAGTGGTGCGTGCCCACCTGGAGCGCATCTCCGCCATCAACCCTAAGCTCAATGCGGTCGTCACAATCGCAGACGATGTCCTCGACCGCGCCATCGAAGCCGAGAAGGCGGTGATGAAGGGTGGGGCGGTGGGTCCGCTTCACGGCGTGCCGTTCACCTGCAAGGACGCCTTCGACGTCGCCGGCGTCCGGACCACCCGTGGTTCGAAGCTATTCGAGCACCACGTCGCGGAGACTGATGCCACATCCGTAGCACGACTGAAGGACGCGGGAGGCATCTTCCTGGCGAAGACCAACGTGCCGGAGTTCATCCTCTGGTGGGAGACCGACAACCTCGTCTTCGGCAGGACCAACAACCCGTGGAATCCCGACCGCACGACGGGAGGCTCAAGCGGCGGCGAGGCGGCGGCCATCGCTACCGGAGCGTCACCGCTCGGTATAGGCAGCGATGTCGGCGGATCAATCCGCATGCCCGCGCACTACTGCGGCTTAGTCGGGCTCAAGCCCACACACGGTCGTGTCCCGCTCACCGGTCACTGGCCGCAGTCGCTGCTTCGGGCGAATCACGTCGGCCCCATGGCGCGTACCGTAAGCGACGTCGGCCTCGCGCTCCGCATTATGTCGGGACCCGACGGCGTGGACCCGTATTGCATTCCTGTGGGACTACCGGAGATTCCGGAGTCGGCCACTACCCCGCTGGCGCTGCGCGTTGGCTGGCTCGCTGATGGCGCGTTCGCGCCCGTCGACCCGGACGTGGCAGCGGTCGTGCGGAAGGCGGCCATCAGCCTGGAATCCGCAGGCTGCACCGTTGAGCATGTGGAGCTGCCCGTGATTGAGGAGAACCCGGGCGTAGCGGTGTCGGGTCCGGTGTGGGGACTGGAAGGCGGCTACTATTACGAGCCGTTTGTGAAAGGGAGGGAATCCGAGCTGCACCCCTTCATGAAGCAGCGCCTGGCGAAGCCGTGGCCGGATGTCCGTGACTACCTGAAAGCCCTTGAGCGATGGGAGGCCATCAGGCGCGCGATGACGGCCTATTTCCACGAGTACGACCTGCTACTCTGCCCGACGCTGCCTCTTCCCGCACACCCTCATGGACTTCCGGAGCTCACCATCGATGGAACGACCGTCCTTGCGAGGGAAAAGCTGAACTGTACGCTACCGTGGAACCTGACAGGCTCCCCGGCCCTGACACTGCCTTTCGGAATGAGCAGTGAGGGGCTGCCGATAGGCGTGCAGATTGTCGGACGTCATTTCGACGAGAACACGGTCCTGCGAGCGGCTCTCGCGTTGGAGGAGGTCTCAGAGGTCCGCAAGCTGCATCC
>CAZKHH010000132.1:0-3348 GCA_964552485.1 uncultured Dehalococcoidales bacterium
GACGAGGCCGCTCTCCTCGTCCCGGTGAAGAGCTCCGGTCAGGCAGGCTTCCACGCACGGAGCGTCGTCGCAGTGCTGGCACCGGACCGAGAGACATTGAATGCCTGACTGCTCGATGCGGATACCGCCGGTCGGCGGCACAGCCCGCTTCTTGAACGCTTTGACGATATCGTCATCTCCACGCCCGGAATGGTGCGTTTCGCACTGAACGCGACAGAGGCCGCATCCGATGCAGAGGTCTTCCTTTACCAGTACCCTTCTCATGTGATTACTCCAATGTTCGCAGTGAATCGTTACGGCGAGCGGCAACCGTTGGCCGCTATAAAGCTAGCATGCAAATAGATTTGTGTCAACTGTCGATACGAGTGAAGCCTGAAGAAGCACGGCCAATCGCTTATTGCTCGGAGCGGCAATTGTAAGGCTGTAAGTTGCCGTCCAGCGGTCCCGAGTGAAGTCTGCCCGACCACGCTCCGCTGATTGACACTCCCTGAAGGCGAACCTATAATGCCCTGAGGCAGTTGTGACCCCTGCCGCAAGTCATGGCCAAACACATCTTTGTCACTGGTGGCGTCGTCAGTTCCGTCGGCAAGGGAATCACTGTCGCCTCCATCGGGACCCTTCTCAAGGCGCGCGGCATTGACGTTGCTGTGCAGAAACTTGACCCGTACCTCAACGTTGACCCTGGAACGATGTCGCCATACCAGCATGGCGAAGTGTTCGTAACCGAGGACGGCGCCGAAACCGATCTCGACCTCGGCCACTACGAACGGTTTATCGGCGTGGACCTGTCTGCTGTGGCGAATGCTACGTCGGGACGCATCTACAGTTCTGTCATCGAGAAGGAACGCCAGGGCAGGTTTCTCGGAGGCACTATCCAGGTCATCCCGCATGTTACCGATGAGATCAAGCGCACTATCCTCGACTGTGCCGAGAGGATGGAGACCGAAGTTCTGATAACAGAGATCGGCGGCACAGTGGGCGACATCGAAGGTCAGCCGTTTATCGAGGCAATCCGTCAGATGCGCAAGGAAGTCGGACGTGAGAACGTGCTCTACATTCATGTCACGTATCTTCCCTACCTTGCTTCGACCGGCGAGCTGAAGACCAAGCCGACCCAGCACAGCGTCAGAGAGCTCCGCAGCATGGGCATACAACCAGACATAATAGTCTGCAGAAGCGACCATCCGATGGCTCTCGAACTGGGGCAGAAGATAGCTCTCTTCTGTGACGTGGCGGCAGACGCGGTGATTCCCCTTGAGACCGTGGATAGCATCTACGAGGTTCCACTGGTGCTCGAACGTGCCGGCATGGGGTCGAAAGTCGTTAAGCGGCTCGGGCTGGATAGTACCGAGGCTGATCTTTCCGTCTGGGAAGACATCGTGAGGCGACTCCATGAGTCCGACGAGGTTGTGTCAATCGCCCTTGTCGGCAAATATGTCGAGCTCGAGGACACGTACCTGTCCGTCAGGGAAGCCATCAAGCACGCCGCACTGTTTCACGGCAAGAAGCTGGACCTGTTCTGGGTGCACTCGGAACAGCTCACGGCAGACAACGTTGCGGACGCGCTTGCGCACGCGCAGGGCATAATCGTTCCTGGCGGGTTCGGCATTCGCGGCATTGAAGGCATGGTGGTTGCAGCCAGATATGCGCGCGAGAATGAAATCCCGTATCTTGGCCTCTGCCTCGGCATGCAGGTGATGGTGATCGAGTTTGCGCGTAATATGCTCTGCACCGCCTCTGCGAATTCTACTGAGTTCGACCCTCGTGTGGAGCACCCGGTTATCGATCTTATGCCTGAGCAGAGGGATATCGACCGGATGGGTGGGACCATGCGGCTTGGAAGTTACACCTGCAGACTGGTTCCCGGCACGCTGGCCGCCGAGGCGTACGGGGTTGAAGTAGCACGCGAACGGCATCGTCACAGATTCGAGTTCAATAACGCATACAGACAGCAGCTCTCAGACTGTGGACTTACTTTCAGCGGTGTTTCTGAGGACGACCTTCTTGTGGAGATAGCTGAAGTGACCGGCCATCCATGGATGGTCGGCTGTCAGTTCCATCCCGAGTTCAAATCCCGGCCTGACAGGCCGCACCCGCTGTTCGAGGCATTCATGAGGGCGGCTGCCGATGCGGTCCCTCCCGGAGGCCAGCGGCATCTGCCCCTTTAGCTTGACTTCGAGTTTGTTCACACACTACACTTTGTCTCCGGTCTACGTGTGGCGCATTCGTCTAGCGGCCTAGGACACCGCCCTCTCAAGGCGGAGATCACCGGTTCGAATCCGGTATGCGCTACCAATCTTCTTTAGAGGTGCATCGCAGTCTGAAATGACCAAGCGCGCGTTTTCTGGAGCCCGCCCCACCGGCCGGCAGCACATCGGCAATTACTTCGGCCACATCGCGAATCTCCTCGCGCTGCAGGAAGAATATGAGTGCATCGACTGCGTAGTCGATCTGCACGCGCTCACCACACTCGAGAGCACCGCGACTCTGCAGCAGGACATCAGAGATATGGTGCTCGACTGGCTGGCAGCAGGGGTTGACCCGCAGACGAGTATCATCTTCGTTCAGTCGCATGTACCGGAGATCACGGAACTGCATTTGCTGCTCAGCATGGCCACTCCATTGAGTTGGCTGCTCAGGGTGCCCACCTTCAAGGAGAAGGTGAAGATGCATCCTCAGAATGTGAATTATGGCCTGGTCGGCTACCCGGTTCTGATGACATCGGACATTGTCCTCTACAAGGGTGAGGTCGTACCGGTCGGGGAGGACCAGTTGCCGCACCTCGAGCTCGCGCGCGAAATTGTGCGTCGCTTCAACTCCATCTTTGGCAATGTCTTCCCGGAGCCACAGGCAAAACTGACGAGATTCCCCATGATTGTCGGACTCGACGGCACGGACAAGATGAGTAAGAGTGCCGACAACTATATCGAGATTGCCGCCGCCCCTGATGAGATACGTCAGAAGGTCAGCGGAGCGTTCACCGACCCCGCCCGCGTACGGAAGTCAGATCCAGGACACCCCGAGGTCTGCAATGTGTACACGCTGCATCGTATGTTTACCCCGGACAGGCTTGAAGAGATCGAGCATGAGTGTCGCAATGCCGGCATGGGATGTGTTCAGTGCAAGAGAATGCTCGCCGAGAGCATCGTCGAGTTCTTCGGTCCCTTCCGTGAACGCAGAAGAGAGCTTGAGTCCCGTCCCGATTACGTGCGCGATGTCGTAAGGGACGGTGCTGCGCGTGCGGGGGTTATCGCTCAGGAGACCATCGCCGAGGTCAGGCGTGCGATGAACCTGTTTCCTCACTGGATGCCCTGAGCGCGAGAATCCTCTCCGCTGTGACATCCGCCA
>CAZKHH010000133.1:0-3341 GCA_964552485.1 uncultured Dehalococcoidales bacterium
CAGCGGTTCTTTGCAGTACATACGGCGCTGATAACAAGCTGGTCCGCGGCTCCTGACAGTGGAGGCGCTTCCTGCCTCATTGATGCTCGAGCATCCGGGTCATTCAGATACTTGAGAAGCTGTTCCGGCCCCTCATCCTGAACCCATTGCGGCAACGCGGCACAGAGATAACTGCTGCCTGCCGGCCAAGGATACGTATCGAAAGTCACATCGACACCGCGCGCGCGTGCCTCGTCAACAAGTCCAAGCAGTCGGTCCGCCTTCCCACGGGTGGCAATGATAGTGGCATAGTGTGAAAGATGTACGGGGCAGCCACTCAGACTTCCGATCTTAATGGCCTCACGGAAACCATCAAGTGCCTTGTCCCCAAGGTCGTAGCGTACATGCGTAACGTAAACGCCACCATTCTCAGCAACCGTCTTACACAATTCCACAAGCTCATGCCGGCTCGCATAGCTGCCTGGAGGATAAGTGAGGCCGGTCGACAGTCCCAGCGCACCTTGCCCCATTCCTTCCTTCAAAAGTTCCTGCATGGCCTGGATCTCGCGTGATGTGGCCACGCGGTTTTCCCATCCCACGACCTCCGCCCTGAGACAGCCGTTAGGAAGGAAGAATCCAATATTCGTTGAAGTGGTGCGACGGTATTTCTCCAGATACTGCTCAACAGTATTCCAGTCATATGCAAGATCAGGATAGCCACTGATACCCGACCAGATGCGCAGCATACGTTGAAGATTATCTCTGGACAAAGGCGCATAGCCCATACCGTCCATGCCAATGAAGTCGGTGGTTACGCCCTGCCTGACCTTGGACTCATCGAGGGGGTCAGCCAAAGCCGCCAGATCTGAGTGCGTGTGGACATCGATGAAACCCGGACAGACAATCTGCTCACGAGCATCAACAATTGCCTCGGCCTCTATTCCACGAACGCCCCCAGTTATGACTTTGATGCGTGCATCCTCATCAATGCCGATACTGCCCTTGTAGCCCACGTTGCCGGTCCCATCGATGACCGTGCCACCGGTAATCAGTGTCTTGATCATGCTTCCTCCGATATCAGACTATTGCCAGGCAGACAACGCATGAGTGATGCTCCGTAACAGACATGAAGTCAGCAGAGACCACCTTCATCACCACATCACTGGCCTGCGCGACTGCCCTTAGAATACGAATGTGGATCGGCCTAAATGTCCCTCCTCCAGTTGCTCTCGTCGTCGTATTCGCCCGCGTGATATCGCCGCAACAGTTCCGCAAGCGCCGTCACCACAATCTCGAATAGCCGGGCGCCTTTCTCTCGCGAGCCTGACCGTGGCTCGCCCATAACTCCTGATGTCCATTCAGCACCGCCTGTATCAACGAGGTCAGGTTGCAGGAACAACTCCAGAGATGTTTCAAACTCTCCGGAGTGCCCGATTTGACCTTTGTCCGTTTCACTCATCGCACGCATAGCCTCGGGAACGCCAGGCAGTTCCCAATAAGTGAAGCCATACACTGACGGGATTCTGTTCTCCTCCCATAGTTTCAGACGGATTGACTGAACAAGGGGCATATTCCCACCATGACCGTTGAGAAAAAGGATCCTTCTGAATCCGTGAGCGTACACACATGCAGCGATATCACTCAATACATTCGCGAAAGTGTGATAGCTGAGAGTGACGCTGCCATCAGGCTGTTCGAGCGTCATATGATGGGGTGAATAGCCGACCCACACCGGGGGCATCACGAGGACACGGACATCATCAGCACGTTCAGCGGCAGCCTTTGCGAGGCTGAAGCAGCAATTGGTGTCAGTATTGACGGGCAGATGCTGTCCGTGTTGCTCCATCGCGCCTACAGGAATGATGACAACAGCTCCAGCCTCAACGCACTCCTGAAACTCCGTCCGCCTCAGGCTTTCCCAGAGCACCTTTTTAGCCATTTAACCCTCGTTCTGGAACGTGCCGCGACTTGCGTGTGGACACCATCGTCGTCCATAGATCGAGTCGCACAAAGACTACTCTTCAATAGAAACCAGCACGAAACTCAGAGTTCGAGACCGACCCCGAAAGCTTCGCCTTCTATTGTACCCACACCGCAGTACTTACGCGTTGGTTTATCAAGAAACACTATCGGATTCACCTTCACGAAATCGATGCTTCCGTTAGCAGTCAGGCATTCCTCAGAGACATGAGTCTCAACCACTTCACCCAGGACCAGGTTGTGGCTCTCGATCTCTACGATCTGCACGACCCGGCACTCAAGATTCAACGGGCATTCTTCAATCAGCGGCGCTTTGGTGGCAGTCCCACGAAAAATCGTGAAACCGCAACGCCCGACTTTGTCTACAGTGGCTCCGGAGTTGATGCCGCAGAAATCGACTTCCCGCAATTGCGTGATAGACGGAACGTTCAGCGAGAACACGGAATCGGCACGAATGCCGCCCAATGTATAACGCGCAGGCCGGATGGCCACCGAAATAATCGGAGGCTCTCCGTTGGCTACGCCCGCCCATGCAGCCGTCATGAAATTCGGCTTTCCGTCTACCATTGCCCCTACCATCAGCGCCGGCATCGGCGCAATCCAAGTCTGAGGACCTTTCGCTACCTTGGCCATGGAATGCTATTCCTCCTGTTCTTTGGATGGGTGCGGTCATCTGCGCGTAGCGCGTAGCGCGTACCGCTCAAAAGCAAATCGCTCTCGCCTCAACGGGGAGGCAAGAGCGATTCCTTGCGAACTCACGTAGACTCTACCATGCTCCCACGATGTTCGATCCCACGGCCAGCGTTGGCAACCATAGCGAGAGCCACGGCACAAACGTGGTCAGAAGCAGCACCGGCAAGCCCACGACAAGCAGGAAGTACAACATCGGTCGTACAAGGTCACCATATGGCACTTGGGCAAGCCTTGAACCGACGAATATCGACACAGCATATGGCGGAGTCACCACTCCCAATCCGATATTGACTACAACAATGGCACCAAGCTGCACCATGTTGACCCCAAGATGCGATACCAGTGGCAATATGAGAGGGACTGCGACTATGAGAATCGGGATGCCGTCGATGAACATTCCAAGGATAAGTAACAGCAGGTTCATCATCAGCAACACCTGCCAGGGTTCTGAGAATATGCCCAACATGCCACTCGCAAGTGCTTGCGCAACACCTTCGCGGATCATCAACCGCGTGAACACCGTGCCAAAGCCGAGAAGAAGAGTAATCATACCAAGGGTGCCAATGGTGGTTCGAAGCGAAAAGGCGAACCTTGCCTTTGTCAGTTCCCTGTAGAAGAACACCCCGACAGCAATCGTGTAGACGACGGCGATGGCTCCCGCCTCGTTCGGTGTAAATATCCCGCCATAG
>CAZKHH010000134.1:0-3282 GCA_964552485.1 uncultured Dehalococcoidales bacterium
AGAGTCGAGTCATCGTTCTCCTTTAGAAAAAATGGTGATAGTGGGGACTCTCCTTCGTAGAATGCCCCCTGCGTCACGTTTCTAGCTGCTAACTGCAGATTCTACCAGAACACGCACGTGCGCTGCCTCGGTCTAGCCCTGTTAATTTCACTTCTGGCGGTACCCGCTACCACGTTCGGGAAGGGCCTTGACGTGGACTTCTCAGCCACACCGACAAGAGGTGAAGCACCCCTTAGAGTTCAGTTCACGGATGAAATCGCTTTCGGACTGGCCTCTGAAGAGGCCGAGGGTGTTTCCTGTGAGTGGGCATCGGAGTGGAACTTCGGCGATGGGGGCACCAGCAATGCCCAGAACCCTTCGCACATCTACACTGAGCCTGGCAGTTATGCTGTGACTCTTACATATGAGCATGTTTGCGAGTCGAAGTCGGCGAGCGTTGTGCCAGTCGACGGATTCTTCGATTTCCTCAACCCTATGCGGGATGAGGTTTACTCGACAACTAAGGAGTTCTACATCGTGGTCACCGAGCCCAGGGACAAGGCGCGCGATCTCGATCCCGCAAAGATGTCGGTGTCATATCTCAATATCGACCCGATGCAGGTGCTACCGAACCAGGAAGTCACTGTCTCCGCGAACATCTGCAACCAGGGTGAGGAAGCTGGAGGCGAGACTGCAGTACTCTTGGTAAACGGACACGCAGAGTTGAGCCAGTCCATAACGGTGTCCGGCGGTCCTTGTCAGCAGGTAAGCTTCCAGGTCTCGCGTGCCGTCCCTGGCACCTACCAGGTCGCTGTGAATGGCATGACCGGCCAGTTCAGTGTGCTCGCGCCGAGGACCGTGACTCAGGAAGTGGCCTCTCAGCAGGATACTGGGATCGGGACCACCGGCATCGTCGCAATGGTGATTGTTGGCATTGTCCTGATACTTGCCCTTGTGATGATATTCCGTGAGAGCTAGAGGACTGATAGCCCGATCATCTTACGGGGGCAGTTCACTGTCCCCGTTCTTTCATCATTACGGGACCGTGGTAGCATAGCCGGAGTCCGATCGAGGAGGTGGAGGATGCTGGAGAGCTACCAGAAGGTGCTTATCACCGGCGGCGCCGGCTTTGTGGGCTCGTACATAGTTGAGGCGGTGCTGGAAGAAGACAAAGAGATTGTCATCCTCGATGACTTATCCACAGGGTTGAGTAACAATGTTCCGGATGGATTGCACCTGCTTCAGGCCGACGTATCCGACTACGAGGCCGTCCGGAAAGCCATGGACGGAGTCGACCTGGTCTTTCATGCCGCGGCCCAGCCTTTGAGCGGCGCCTCCATGGACAGCCCGCTGCTCGATTGCCGCTCGAACGCTCTCGGAACACTGACGGTGCTGGTAGCCGCTCTTGATGCGGGTGTTCGACGGGTCGTGTACACGTCCAGCTCCGCCGCCTACGGGGAGCCCGTTGCCCTGCCGATGCACGAAGAGCAGCTGCCCAGGCCCTCCGCGCCCTACGGAGTGAGCAAGCTCGCCGGAGAGCACTATGCACTTACCTTTGCACAATCCTACGGACTGCCCTGTGTATGCCTGCGACCGTTCAATGTGTACGGCGAACGGGAGAACCCGGAGACGACACAGGACGAAGTGTTCCGCTACACCCGCTCTGTCCTGCGCGGAGAGCGCATACCTGTCAGCGGAGATGGGACACAGGCGCGCGACTTCGTGCACGCCAGCGACGTTGCCACAGCTCACCTGCTGGCCGCCGATAGTGAAGACGCGGTCGGCCATGTATTCAACGTTGGCACCGGAGGCGAGACGTCCATCAACGCGCTCATAGAGATGATCGAGACTGTAACAGGACGGCGTGCCGTGACAACACATCAGATGTGGTCTTCGGGCGATATCTATCGCGAATATGCAGACACGCGAAAAGCCGACCTTATGCTGAGGTTCACCACAGAGGTCGCGTTGGAGGATGGAATCCGCGAACTGGCCCGCGCTCTGGGCTCGTGATTTGCTCGTCTCACTTCTCCAACCGCAGTTGATACCTCGGCTTGCGATGTATCAACTCTGATATGATGATGCTCATTCTGCCGGCTCTTCAGTGCTCGGATGTCAGGGCTTAGGTGGTTGCAGGGGCAACCGGAGAGCATACCGGACATGTGTGATGAGCGAGCTACGAATCGAAGAGCTTCCCCTTGGCGACCCGGACCTCAAGATCTTTGCGGAGTTTCCCTGGCGTCTGTACCGTAACGACCGCAACTGGACGCCGCCGCTGCGTGGCGACCTCCTTGGCAGCAGACTGCTCGGGCTTAAAGGGTTGTTGACCCCGGACCATCCGTATCACCGTGAGGCGGAGGTGACACACTTCCTTGCGTGGCGTGATGGTGAGGTTGTTGGACGGATCTCGGCGGCCATCAACAGGCGTTACAACGGCCATCACGGGCAGCGCATAGGCTCGTTCGGCTTTTTCGAGGTTATTGAGGACTACGACGTCGCTTGCACTCTGCTCGACTGCGCCCGGAAGTGGGTCGAGGAACGAAGCATGGATATGCTCCGCGGTCCGGGCGAGTATTCAAACGGCACTCACGAGCGCCAGGGCATACTCATCGACGGGTTCGAGTATCCGCCGACCGTGGAACTGACGCATAACCCGCCGTACTACGCTGAGTTCATGGAGCGGTATGGCTTTGCCAGGGCCATGGACTACCACGCCCATATCATCGATGTGACCACCCCGATACAACCGGCCCTGGTGGTGCTTGCCGACCGCGTGCGCAAGAGGCATAACGTGACTACCAGGAGAATCGACCTGAAAGACCTCAAGAACGAGGTCAGGCTGGTTGCAAAACTGTACAACGCAGCGTGGGCCGAGAACTGGGGCTTCTTGCCGCTATCGGATGAAGAGGCGGATGCGGTTGCCGATACACTGCGGCCCGTCATCGATGAAGGACTCATGAGGTTTGCCTACGTGGACGACGAGCCCGCGGCCGTGCTTGGTGCGCTTCCCGATCCCAACTACGCACTCCGCCCGCGGTGGAAATGGTTCGGCGACCCGGATATCGTCCGCGTGCTTCGTTTGATGCGCACGAGGAAACACATCCCCCTCATCCGGCTGATGTTCTTTGGCATACCGCCACGATTCCGGCGCATGGGACTCGATGGCCTGCTGTTCGCTGAGGTGAAGCAGTACGCGCAACAGAACGGCTATACCCGGTGCGAAGCGTCGATGCTCCTGGACGACAACTACCGGATAATCGGCTCGGCTGAGTTCATGGGCGGGCACCGCTACAAGACGTGGCG
>CAZKHH010000135.1:0-3193 GCA_964552485.1 uncultured Dehalococcoidales bacterium
TGGAGCTGAGGGGACTCGAACCCCTGACTTCCTCCGTGCAAGGGAGGCGCTCTCCCAGCTGAGCTACAGCCCCGTACAAACGTCGTATTATACCATGCGCCGCCGTACGAGCGGACACGCACTCCGACTCCGTGATGGCACAGTTAGTATGTTCTCTTGCATGCTATCATTACTGACCAGTCCTCGGGACAGTATTCTCAGGAGTTGTCATGGGAGAAGTTGCACTTCCACTTGCATTCGGGCTGGGCATAGCTTCGTTCGCATCACCATGCGTGGTGCCGCTGGTGCCGGTCTATTTCGCGAATATCGCCGGTCTGTCGGTGCTGGGAGACCAGCCTCCGTCGCGGCGACACATTCTTATCAGCACGGTGCTGTTCATACTTGGTTTTTCCATCGTATTCCTCCTCCTGGGTACGGTCATCAACGTAGCCGTAGGGGGAATCCCGATGGTCGTCCGACAACGGGTAGCAGGCGGCCTGCTGATCCTGTTCGGCATACTGCTGTACGCAGCGACGAAGATACCTTCGCTCAACTATCAGGCACGGCTGGGCATGGACAAGGCCGGCAGAAGCGGCTACATCCGGTCGTTCCTGCTTGGCGGCATCTTCGCGATAGGATGGACTCCTTGTATCGGGCCCATCATCGGTGGTGTGCTCGCCATGGCAGCGTACGGCGGCAATGTGGCGCAAGCGCTGTTGCCACTTACCGCCTACAGCATGGGTCTTGGCGTGCCCTTCATCGTGATGGGAGCACTCCTCGGCACACCGGCGGGAACTCGGCTCTTGCGCACTATGACCAGGCATGCGTATCTCGCGACAATCATCGGGGCCGCGATTCTCGTCACCGTAGGCATATTGATGTTTTTCGGCATAGTCTAGAGAAGATAACAACCATGAAAGGAAGAGACATGATTAGAAAAAAGAGAACTCCCGTCACCACAACGGCGGGTCTCCTTGTGATACTGTTTCTCGCCACAGCATTTACCGGCGGCTGCTCAAGCGAGGAGGCCGGACAAGAAGAGTACACGGTCGAGGAGCTCGGGCTGCAAAGCATCTCTGTCGAGGCTCCCGATTTCACCGTCGACACGCTCGAGGGTGGCTCGGTCACCTTGTCCTCCTTCCGCGGGACTCCCCTCCTCCTCAACTTCTGGGACATCGATTGCCCTCCGTGTGTTGAGGAGATGCCTTATCTCAATGAGGCCGCGCAGCAATTCGACGGTCAGGCAGTCGTAATGGCGATCGATATCGGAGATAGCCCGCAGAGTATCCAGAAGTTCTTTGACGATCTGGAAGGGATCGAGCAGATCAGCATGACTGTCCCGATCGACGGCAATGGCCAGGTCGCCGCCAAATACTCGGTCGGATTCACTCCCACGACCTTCCTCGTCGATGCTGATGGAATCGTGAGGTACGTGAAGATAGGGCCCTTTGACAACCAGGCACAGATCGCGGCCTCGATTGAATTGATTCTGCCTGGTGCGGTGGCATGACTGTACGAGTCGTAACTGACAGCACGGCCGACTTGCCGGAAAGCGTGATAACAGCGCTCGGCATCACGGTCGTGCCTCTCCATATCCATTTCGGCGAGGACACGTACCACGATGGCGTAACTATCTCGAAGGATGAGTTCTACGACAGGCTGGTTACATCCTCCAAGCTTCCGAAGACGTCAGCGCCTTCTGCAGGGGAATTCACGGCGGCCTACCAGAGCCTTCCGCCGGATACGGAAGAGATAGTCTCGATTCACATCTCGTCAGAGTTAAGCGCGACATACCAGTCCGCCACTGTCGCCCGGGACGCGTCGCCCCTCGATTCAGTCCTGCATGTCGTCGACAGTCGTTCCGCCACGATCGGGCTCGGTCTTCTTGTTGTAAGAGCCGCGCAGATGGCCCTGGACGGTGCGTCAGGTACACGAATTGTTGAAGAGGTCGAGTCGCTTGTTCCCAGAACCCAGCTTTTTGGAGTCGTGGATACGCTCGAATACCTTCATAAGGGCGGGCGAATCGGGATGGCTTCAGCCCTGGTCGGGTCACTTCTCAAGGTGAAGCCCATTATCGGGGTGCGTGACGGAATCGTCCATCCGATAGAGCGCGTCAGAGGTAGAGAGCGCGCGTTCGAGCGACTGTGTGACATGGTGTCCAAGTATGAGTCCATATCCAGTCTCGCCGTGGCACATACAACCGCCGAAGGCGAGATGGAGCATCTTGTTGAGCGGTTGTCCGCACATTTCCCCGCGGATAGAATCATGCACTCGCGATGCGGTGCGACGCTCGGCACATACCTCGGTCCGGACGCACTTTGTGTCGCGCTGCTCCCATAGGCTGTGCCCGTTGCCCGGTTTTCTCCCGGTACGCGTAGACGGCAAGTCACCAGTCGAATACGTCATTCGTGACGATGAAGCTGCGCAACTGGTGCCACAGACCTGGCGGCAAACTACGCGTCACACCTTGACACGATGCCTGCACAATGGATTGAGAGGCTGAACCTGCTGCCCGGCGGCATTGTCACGCAGCAAAGCCCTAGCCGCTGTACTTGCCCATGACGACGACGGCGTTGGAACCGCCAAAGCCGAATGACTCAGAGACCGCGACACCGACATCCATTTCCCGCGCCTTGTTGGGCACATAGTCGAGGTCACACTCGGGGTCCGGCGTCTCATAATTGATTGTGGGAGGCACTATCCCGTCGCGAATCGACAAAAGCGTAAACACCGCCTCAACCGCGCCGGCGCCGGCGAGCAGGTGCCCTATCATCGACTTGTTGGAGCTTATTGCAAGCTTGTACGCATGATCTCCAAAGGCGAGCTTGAGCGCGGCGGTCTCGGACCGGTCATTGCTCGGCGTTGAAGTACCGTGCGCGTTTACGTAGTCGACCTGCTCGGGGCTGATGCCCGCATCCGCCATCGCATAGCTTATGCAGCGTGCCTGATTCTGTGTATCAGCCTCGGTTATGTGGAAACCGTCCACGTTTGTCGCGTAACCGAGCACTTCCCCGTAGATAGGCGCGCCTCTGCCCAGCGCCGTTTCAAGTTCCTCAAGAATAAGACTGCCAGCCCCTTCACCGATAACGAATCCATCCCGATTCTTATCGAAAGGTCGTGAGGCACGGGTAGGTTCGTCATTGCGTGTGGAGAGGGCGCCCATGCGACTGAGCCCGCCAACACCCACAGGCAGGATGTATGCATCGCTGCCGCC
>CAZKHH010000136.1:0-3180 GCA_964552485.1 uncultured Dehalococcoidales bacterium
CCCCCGCCGCTGAACTGTGTGTAAGGGAGGGCGGTTTCACGCCAAGTGCCGAAGTGTGCCTGCTCCGGGGTCCTGCCGTTCTCGGATGCCTTGTAGTCGAGCACCCGTACATCTCCTGTCTCGATGTGTCGGTCGATGCGGTCGATGCGTCCGCGCACGGGGAGGCCGCCGATAGTGAGTTCGAGCGACTCTTCGTGAGCAACGATGCGCCAGCCTTCGGCAACCGTCTGCGCCTGTGCGCGCGCAGCCGCCGACAGGCGCTCACGCGCTCCGGCGAGCTGTATCGAGATATTGAGCGGCAGCGACGAGCCCAGCCTGTCGGCGACCCACTCGTCGGCCCGTGTGACAAGGTACTTTGTCAGGACTGCCGCGTCATCGCACTGCTTCATGCTCTCGTCGGCCGCCATCCGGTTCATCACGTGGTGTATGAGCGAGCCGAAGTCGAGTGCGTCCAGTTCCCTCTTGCGGTCGTCCAGTGTCTCCATCCCGAGCACGTGCTTGAGATAGAACCTGAACGGGCACGCGAGGTAGTCGCGCAGTCCCACCACCGAGACGTGTGTGACGGCGGGAGAGGCGCCCTCCAGCGGTGCGTCAGCTTTGAACCTGAAGCTGATGCTCGAAGGAACGCTCACGCGTGTGTCAGCAGACGGTCCGAAAAGACGCGAGGCGCGTTCGGGCAGATCGGAGTCGCTGCATCTGAACAGGATGCGCGACGGCAGCAGGGGGTCGCCATTGGCGGTCGTCTTTGCGGCGAGGAGTGTGACGCGGCCGTTCGAGCGTCTCGACTCGATAAGCGAACGCGTGAGATACACGTCGCGGCCGTATCGGTCGTCGTTCGTCCTGATTCCGATTGCTGCGCGAAGCGACTCCGGCAGGAAGGTCTCGTTACCGAGTCGGGCGGGCGCTTTGCCCTCGTTCATGCCGGTAACGACCACATGCGCGGCGTCGTTCCACTGGAGCTCGAGCCAGCCTTCGAGGTCCATAGCGCCGCGTGGCCGCTGGGGCACGAACCTGGCGCTTCCTATCTGGTCGAGCAGCACGTCCAGTATCTCGGTATCGGAGAAGCCGAGCGCGCGGAGTATTGAGGCGGTCGAGGCCTGGAGGGTCTCGTCGATCAGCTCGGCGGTTGCTGTGAACGCGTCGTCGTCCGGTGTGCCGTACCGGAGTTCCCTGTGTGCGAACACCGTCTGCAGGAACTGCCGGATGCGTGCCTCCATCGGCTCGTGCGCAGAGTCGAACGTCAACGTTGTGAGCACCTGGACGGCCCGCTGGAGGGCGGTGAGACGCCCGGCCGGAAGCTCGTTGGTCAATGCCCCGTCGCGGAAGCGCCTCTGGATGTCGGCCACGGTCGCCGGAAGATAGTGGTTCTGAAAGGTATCGAGTTCCTCGAGCAGCCTGTCTGCAGGAAGCTCGTCCGAGGCTGCGAGATAGTCAAGCACGTCAGCGTTGCGCAGCATCGTTGCGAGCGAGCGGTAGCTGCCGTCCGACAGGAGGTCACGGTACGCGTGCAGCAGATGCAGCAGCGGAGTGGTCGAGGCGGAGACGCCGTTGGGATCGAAGACGGGCAGACCTGCTTCCTCCAGGTCGGCTTCGAGGTATGGACCAACCTCCGAATCGAGCACACCGACTGCGATGTCTGCACCGTTCTTCCTGATGTGGCGTACCACATGTGTACTCTCGGTTGCAGACGAGCCCGCAAGAACGAGGTTGTTGTCGATGTCCGGTATATCGAGCCTTTCGGTGCGCCAGTGGTCGGACATGGGCCGGCCCCACGCATCGAACGTGTGTTCGTATTCCTCGGGTGCGTGCACGAGCACTGTTGTCTCGGCCGTCTGCGGGAGCGTGCCGAGCGCCTGGAGCGCGAGGGGTGCCGGGTCGGTGACACACGCGACGCACACGCGTTCGACGCCGTCGGGAAGCTCCAGGTCATCAGCTGCCTGCAGGCTGGCCTCTCCCGGCTCCTGTTCGCCGGTGACCTCGCGGTAACGCTCGACGTACAGGTCTTCCAGGCGCGCCATGTCTTCCCAGCGCTGGCGCTCTTCAAGCCGGTCGCCGTGCAAGTCGAGTACGCTCCTGATGGTGTATCCATGCTCAAGCAGTTCGCGTCGCAGCGCCTGCAGGAGCTGACCCGTGCTTAGTGCCCAGGCGAACGTGCGCATCGGCGGTTTCGGGAACAGCCCGGGATAGTCCGTCGGGTCGATATCGAGGAAGACGCGCGTCCACGCGGCGGAAATGTCGAGCCCCTGTCGTGGCGGGTCCGTATCGCGTGGTGTAATCAGCGAGGACGGCGTCACTATGCGCGGCGGCAGCAGGTAGGTGTTGTTCTCGTGGCACATGACGGCAAGCGCCTCACGCAGGCGCCGTCCGGCGTGGCGCGTGGGCACGACGATCATGGTCGACCGCAGGTCGACCGGGCCTTCGGACGCATCCGGTATGAGGAAGTCGCGCACCCGTTGCAGCGCGGGAGCGTGCCAGCCGAGAAACACGCGCCGGACGGTGGATTCAGACGGCGAATCGTTCAACCCCGAAACTATACAAGACGACGCGTCGAGCTGTGTAGATGCGGAACGCCTTGGGCGCTCGATAGGGCAGGGTGCGCGGTACTGTAGGAATACCACATGCGTCGTTCCTACGGCTATCGCCACCCGTACGCGACGAGAAATCGGCTGTTGGTGCGGAGTCCTGTGCCCGTCGGCGAGACTGTTGTCCTCAGGCCTTACTAAGCCCTGGCAGGTCAATTCCTATCATGTACACGACTACGTGTCCGGCTGGCTTCCCATCCTGTTGCCATGCTAACCTCAGGGCTCTTCCAGAGGAGAGAACATGATGCAGAAGCCCGCACTTCTCATAGTCCTGCTGCTCCTCTTTGTCGTTCCCGGTTGCGTTGTGGAAGAGGGAGCGGAAAGCCGCCGGCCGGCGCTCCAGGCTGAACTCGGTGAGGAATTCACTCTGTCGCTTGGCGAGACGGCTGAGGTAATCGGCGAGGACATGCGCGTCACATTCGCCGAGGTTGTCTCCGACAATCGCTGCCCTGAAGGCGCGCAGTGTATTGAGGCCGGCGAGATAGTCTGTTTGCTTGAGATCGAACGGAGAGGGACTATTGACCCAGTGACGGTCACCGAGAGAGGGCTGTTTCCGGACCAATCGACCGAGTACCTCGACTATACAATCGTGTTTCAC
>CAZKHH010000137.1:0-3123 GCA_964552485.1 uncultured Dehalococcoidales bacterium
CCCGGAACATTCCAACCGTCAAACGGTCAAACGGTCTAACCGTCTAACCCGTTAAGGCGAACCACAGCGCCGGGAACGGCAGGAGGCAGAAGAGGTCGATGGAGGGACGCTTTGGCTTTGGCTGCGGTGGCGGCTTCTGACCCGGCCTGGTGGTAACGCGCTGCTGCGTCTGTGTGCTGCTCTCAAGCAGATAATCCGCCGTCACGCCCAGCGCCTCCGCGAACTTCTTGAGCTCGTAATCGTGCACGCCCCGGACGCCGCGCTCTATCTTCGATAGGCGCGTCTGGTTGATGGTCTCGAGGTCCTTCACCTGGAGTCGCGCCACAACGTCTTGCTGCGTCAGGCCCATCTGTATGCGTCGCTCTCGTATCCGGGGGCCCGCGATATTCACACCGTGATTCTAAAGTCGTGTAGGCCCGCAAATAGTTCCTATTGGACTATTACGGCACAGAATATGGAGAATCTCCCCCGAGAGGCGGCTGAAAATGGTCGCCCACGAAGCAACACAAAGTTGCGAACATTGGACCACAACCCATAGCGCCTCCGTCCTACAGGCTTGTAGGACAAACGGTCGGGCGGCCCCTTACGGCTCGTTCGTGGCGCATGTAAGATTGAACGGTCAGCCTCCACTGTCTATCGCAGAACTGGCGCACGAAAGGAGAGGAATGCCGGACGTACCTGCACCAAGGATGGATGTAGGGTGGGAGGAGATAGAGGCAGTAGTGGACGTGTTACGCTCAGGAGCTATGGAAACACAGAATACGGTTGCTCAATTTGAATCCCTGTTCGCGGACTGGCTGGGCGTGGAGCACGCGGCAGCCGTGTCGTCGGGCTCGGCGGCGGTGCACCTTGCCCTGCGGGCCTGCGGCGCCGGTTCCGGCGCGCGCATCGTCACCACGCCCATCGCGGCGCGGTCGACGACCCGCCACGCCATCGCCATGGCCGGCGGCGTACCGGTGTACGCGAACGTGGACCCGGTGACGTGGGTGGTCGACCCAGCCTCGGTGGAGAGACTCGTGCAGGAAGGTGCGGAGGCGATAGTGGCGGTGCACGCCTTCGGACAGCCGTGCGACATGGACGCCCTGACGTCGATCACAGAGCGCTATGACGTTCCGCTGGTGGAGGACTGCTGCGAGGCAGCGGGTGCGGAATGGCAGGGGCGGCCGGTCGGCTCCTTCGGCACCGGCTGCTTCTCGTGTGATGAGGAATCGACCGTGTGTGCCGCCGGCGGCGGGATGGTGGCGACCCCTGGCCTGTTCCACGCGCTGAGCGTACGGGACCTGCGGGAGACGGCGACCGGGTTCGATTGCCGCATGCCGGAGATGTGCGGGGCGGTGGGAGCGCGGCGGATGGAGCGCATGAAAGGCTATGCAGAACTTCGCCGTGAGAACATGGAACTGTTGCGGGATGCGCTCGCGGGCTGCCCCGGCGTGCTTATGCCGGCCCGGGCGGCAGGGGCGACTCCTTCAGGCCAGTGGCTGCCGCTCGCGGTGAGGGATGCGAGGGCGGCGCGAGGCGTATGGGACGCGGCGCGCGAGTGGGGCCTGGTGGCGACGTGCATCAGCCTGCCATGGGACGTGTGTCTGGAGGGATATAGCGCAGATACGGACACCGGGCGCGTCTGCGGTCCGGAGGGTGTGGTGGTGTCGCTGCTCATCGACCCCATGTCGACCCGCGACGAGCTCCACGGCATCGCGGAGAGCATCAGGTCGCGGTGTGAGGCGGCGTGCGGGTTACGCGGTTAGATAGTGAGTGCGGGAGTGCGTTTGCGGGTTAGACGGTTAGACGGTTAGGGGACTACCACTTAGTGAGGTTGAGGGTTCAGAATTGCTTGACGGGTTGGTGATGCCCACCGCAGGTGTGTTCCCGTTGCACCTGCCCGCCATACCGTCGTTCACAGGCCCGAAGAAAAACACTATCTACGATTCGACGTTAGACACACTCGTTCTCCACACAACCGCCTCAGGGAACTCCTCAACCAACTCCAGAATCCTGCGCTCCTGGTTCATGCGCCTCAGGTCAGTCTCAGAGTTCTGCCAGTCTTCCTTGGCTGCGTCTCCCCTGAACACGAGAAGATACGCCGAAGGCGTGCCGGCAAGCTCTTCGGACAGCTCCTCCCAGGCCTCATCAGGGTCGTCATCCTCCGGGAGCCACTCAACAGGGACATCCTGAAACCGAAGCCGGACGGCGTACAGGTTATTGGTGTAGAGTGTCGCGTCCCCGGGCAATTCGCATTCGACCCACTGCAGCGACTCGGCGTTCCGCCACAGCGGCGCATTGTAGCTGTAGCCGTACTCGGCCCCGTTGCGTATCAGCAACGTCGGAGGGATCTGAAGCGCAGCAAGCAGCAACAGGAGAACGGCAAAGACCGATATGACATGCACCCTGTACCGGTGGTGTTTGTCTCCAGCAATGGAGCAGGCAAACGAGGTCAGGAGAACGAGCACGAAGGGATATACGGGAGTGGAGAAACGGGCGTACATATCAGCGAAGCGCCACAGAGAGGTGATGCCGATGAGAATGACCAGGCACACAAGTACATATGCGGCGGACGGAGAGGCCTTTGCGACCCAGGTGCGCAGATACTCCCGCGAGGTACTCCCCTTGAAGGCCATCGCAACAAGCGCGGCCAGCAGCAGAAGGGCGAGCATTCCCACAAGCACTGCCGCACCAGACCACACGACGGACACCGCCTGCCACGAAATCAGTCCGTCAGCCGTGTGAGACAGCACGGAGTGAAGGCTCTCCAGCGGCTCCATCGTGCTCCCGTGCCTCGACCCGGCAACCGTTCCCGAAACCGCAAGGTTTCTCAGGGCCCAGACGGCCACCGGTATGGCTGTAACCGCGGAGAACGCCGCGGCCCTCGTAAGCCGCCACGGGAGCTTCACGCGGGAATCCAGCAGCACGAGCAATACTCCCGTGACAAGTATGCTCACGCCGATATACCTCACCAGCATCGCGTATGCGACCAGAACCGCGGCAAGCGCGAGCAACGCATGCTGCCTGCTTCTCTTATCTTGCAGCCTGTAGTGGGTCAGGGCCAGTATGGCGCCCAGAGAAAAGAGGATATAGGGCATCTCACTCCATGCGTACACGGACGCCAGCGCGAGCGGCCACAATACG
>CAZKHH010000138.1:0-3036 GCA_964552485.1 uncultured Dehalococcoidales bacterium
CCGGACGGTGTCTCGAATGGTGCCCTGGGCTTGTTGCCCGTGTGCCGGGCGAGTGAGTCTCCCTGTGGGATCGGCGGCCAGTTACCCTGCTGCGGAGTGGGTGCGAGTCCGAGTATCGCCGACACGAGCCTGCGGACAGTCGTGCTCTCCGTCATGTACAGTATGTGGCAGTAATCAGTCCAAGTGTACGAAAGGAGATGGTCTTGAAGAAAAGGAATGTACTGAGGGAGCTTCTGAACGACGGCAAACCAACAATCGGGACGCAGGTCATCAATGCTTCGCCCCAGATTGTTGAGGTGATAGGCCATACGGGCCAGTTCGATTACGTACAGCTATCAGGTGAGTACTCATCATGGACACTGCCGGACCTGGACAACTTCGCCCGCGCTGTCGAGCTGTTCCCTTCGATGACGGCTGTAATGAAGATAGAGGACGAACCCCGGTCGTTCATCACTCGCAGGGCGCTGCACGCCGGTATGCAGGGCATACTCTTCTCCGACTGTGCTTCCGCGAAAGACGTCAAAGAGTGCATACGCGCCGTTAGACCGTCGACACCTGAAGACGGAGGAACCAACGGCTGCGCGATGACACGCGATGTTGGCTTTCTGATCACCAACGTCGGGGGCGAGGAGTGGATGCAGGCCATGAGAGACATAGTGATCATGGTCATGGTTGAGAAACAAGAGGTGATGGACGAACTGGAAGAGATACTCGCCATGGATGAAGTGGACATGGTGAACTTCGGCCCGTGCGATTTCTCCGTCAGCGTCGGCAAGGCTTTCAACTCGAGTCGCTGGTGTACCGAGGCATACAGGGCGCACAGGGACATGCTGGAACTGGCCCTCAAGTACGGGAAACGCGCGAGAGTGGAAATCTGGAGCCACGAACAGGCGAAAGAATACATCGACATGGGGGTCAAGGACTTCAACGTGGGCGTGGACCTGCTCGCCATCTACGAGTACTGCAAACAGAACGGCGGCGGCGTGCGCGATCTGCTGGCCGGGAAGAGCTAGCTGTTCAGTGGCATTGCGCTCAATCACTCTCGCGTTTGCGGTACTGCAGCGCCTCGGCGATGTGAGGGGTGTCGATGAGGTCGGCGCCTTCCAGATCGGCGATGGTGCGTGCGACCTTCAGGACGCGGTGATAGGCGCGGGCTGAAAGGTGGAGCTGTCGCATGGCTGTCTGCAGGACTTCTTTTCCGCCTGGCGTGGTGCGACAGAATGCGGCGACGTCCTTCGGGGACATATCGGCGTTGCAGGTCGAGGCGCTTGCCTGAAGTCGGCGCTCCTGGATGGCGGTCGCTCTGACAACCCGCTCGCGCACGGATTCGGAGCGTTCTCCGTGGCTCTCTCCCGTGAGCTTGTCGTAGTCGACCCGCGGGACATCGACAAAGATGTCTATCCGGTCGAGAAGCGGCCCGCTCAACCGCCGCCGGTAACGCAGTATCTCCGAGAGCGTGCACTTGCACTCTTTCAACGGGTCGCCGTAGTGCCCGCACGGACAAGGATTCATCGCGCCGACGAGCATGAAACTGGAGGGGAAGGTCACGCTGCCCTGGACGCGGCTTACCGTTACGTGGCGGTCCTCCATCGGCTGGCGTAGCGACTCAAGGGTCGAATGGCCGAACTCCGGCAGCTCGTCGAGGAACAGCACGCCGCGGTGACTCAGGCTTATCTCGCCGGGGCGTGGCGACTGACCGCCGCCCACCAGTCCCGCGCTGGAAATCGTGTAGTGCGGAGCGCGGAAAGGTCGCTGTGTAACGAGCGGCCGCTTCTTCGACAGAAGCCCCGTCACGCTGAATACCTTGGTGACCTCGAGAGCTTCCTCATGCGGCAGGGGAGGAAGTATGGTCGGCAGCGCCCGCGCGAGCATCGTCTTGCCGCTTCCCGGCGGCCCTGCCATGACCATGTTGTGCCTGCCGGCCGCGGCTACCTCAAGAGCGCGCTTGGCGTGCTCCTGCCCCTTGACATAAGATAAGTCAAATGTCTCCTCGTGCTCGTCGTCGCCCGTCGGGGAGGGAGCCGGAGGCTCGGGCAGAGGTACGTCGCCCTTGAGGTATGCAACGAGCTGGGCAAGCGATTCGGTGGCGCAGATGCTGACTGTGCCGACGAGCGATGCCTCGGCGTGGTCGTCGAGCGGCACGGCCGCTCTTATCATCCCGGCGTCGCGCACGACCGAGATCATGGGCAGCATGCCCTGTGTGTGGCGAAGACGGCCATCCAGGGAAAGCTCTCCCAGGAAGACGATGTCGCGCACGTCGGCGACGAGCTGGTCGGAACTCATGAGCAGGCCGATGGCGATTGCGAGGTCGTAGACCGGGCCCTCTTTCTTCAGGTCGGCCGGTGCAAGGTTCACCGTAATCCGTTTGGTCGGAAACCTGAACCCCGAGTTGCGGATGGCCGACCTCACGCGCTCGCGCGCCTCCTGGACGGCCTTATCGCCCAGGCCGACGATGGTGAATATGGGCAAGCCCGGGGAGATGTCTACTTCGACTTCGACAAGCGCGCCGTCGAGGCCGACGACCGCGCAGCTCATGACCTTGGCGAGCATCAGGAGCGGTGACCGCCCTTCTTACTGGCCAAGCGCCACCGCCACAGCGTGTTCTTTGGAATCCGAGAGGCTGATGCTGATGGTCGTGATGCCGATGGCCGCAGCGCGCTCCTGTGCACGACCGTGCAGGAAGACGGCCGGCTTGCCGCTTTTCTCAGAGAGAATCTCGATGTCGTGCCACCCCACCCCACGCACCCCCGTGCCGAGGACCTTCATGACGGCCTCTTTGGCTGCAAAGCGGGTGGCCAGCGAAGAGACCCGTGTACGGTAGGTGGCTATCTCTGTTTCGGTGTAAACACGATGCAGAAAACGGTCGCCGAAGCGCTGAATAGCCGCCTCTATGCGAGGGATTTCGATGATATCGACGCCGATCTCTGCCACTGAGGAGCCGTCCGTACAAAACAGTAACGCGGGTAAGGTCGATGTGATATTACCAGTCGTACGTGACGGGGGCAAGAGCCACGAGCCCGCAGACGTGCGCACAGA
>CAZKHH010000139.1:0-2934 GCA_964552485.1 uncultured Dehalococcoidales bacterium
CCCACCGACCGCAGGTCAGTTCCCGTTGCACGTACCCGCCTGGGATGGGGGGGGGTGGGTAATTGCAGGGGCGAAGCATGCCTCGCCCGTTGGGTAATTGCGAATCAACAGCGGCACAAACCCGATAGTCGGAAACAGGTAACTGTCCCGAATTGCAGTGGAGGAGGACCGATGACAACACCACACTTTCCGCCCGTCACCAACCCCTGGCGCGGGCTGCTGACACTTTCCCTTGGCGTAACACTCTGCATCCTGGCGGTCGCGGAATCGACCGGCGAAGCCTCGGCTCCGACTTGGTTCCTCGGCTTTGCGATTCCCGTCCTGACGGAATGGATCGGCGAATGGATAATCTATTGGAGGAGGAAGGCATGAAACGGCGTGAAGTCGCTGTGGAGGGGGATCCGAAGCGCGCTGGACGCGGATCAAGTAGACAGTGCCGCCGGCCATAGGGCCGGCCTCCGGATTGTCGTGTCCTGCAGAACTACCGGCGGCGATATCAACGTAGATTGTCGTGGCATAAGAAGGGTCACGAGTGAAGTGTCTGGACGTAATGACACCGGGTCGGTATGCTGGGGTTTGGGGGACATAGTGAAAGACTTCATAATGCAGTTTGGCCTCATCTTCGGAGTCGCACTGGTCGCGGCCGCCGTTGTGAGCTATCTGTGGGCCCTTATTGCAGACGGTCGGGGAGCAGTCGACTGGGGGACCGTAATCCCTCTTGCAATTGTCCTTGGAATCGTTCAGCCTCTAAGCATGCGACCTCGCCGGCGCTAGCGCCGGAACGCCCACTCTGCTCCGCAGAGCGTGACGTTCGGTGTGCCGACAGGGCGTGTGTCGTCCGTTTTGCGGTGCCTTGCTCCATTGGCTATTCTACCGCCATGCCGCAGCCGCACCCCGAATACCCTCGCTCTAGAGAGTGCGCATCAGGCCCGATAGTCCGTGCGGATTCGGCATAGTACAGGAAGTGAGGTAAGAGGAGGCAGAATGTATTGTTTTCAATGCCAGGAGACCGCGAAGAACGTCGCCTGTACCGTCAGGGGCGTATGCGGCAAGCCGGAGGACACCGCGAACCTCCAGGACCTGCTTATCTACGTGCTGAAAGGTATAGGCATCTACGCCGGGAAGCTCAAGGAGCTGGGTATACGAGACCGTGAACTCGGCTTCTTCGTTGCAAAGGCGCTCTTCGTGACTATTACCAATTCGAACTTCGATAACGATGACATCACTACGTGGATAGAAGACGCCTTGGACCGCAGGGATACTCTGCGCGAGCGCTTCCTCTCAGAATACCGGAAGATGCACGGGACTGAGTTCTCCGGCGACCTGCCGGACCCCGCGCTCTGGCGCGGCGAGCCGGGCGCATATGAGGAGAAGGCGAAATCGGTCGGCATTCTCAGCACTGAGAACGAGGATGTCCGCTCGCTCAGAGAGCTGCTCATAATCGGGTTGAAGGGTATCGCCGCCTACGCCGAGCATGCTGCAGTCCTGGGTTATGAGCAGGACGAGATCTACGACTTCATGATGGAGGCGCTCGCCTCGACCACGAAGGACCTGTCGGTCGACGAGATGGTCGGCCTTGTGATGAAGGCCGGTGAGACGGCAGTGAACACCATGGCACTGCTCGACAAGGCCAACACCGGGACGTATGGCACGCCTGAGATTACCGAGGTCAACATCGGTGTGGGCAGGAATCCGGGCATCCTCATCAGTGGACACGATCTGAAGGATATGGAGGAACTGCTCCGGCAGACGGAAGGAACCGGGGTCGATGTGTATACCCACGGCGAGATGCTCCCTGCTAACTACTATCCTGCGTTCAAGAAGTATCCGCACTTCGTCGGGAACTATGGCGGCTCGTGGTGGCGCCAGAATGATGAGTTCGAGTCGTTCAACGGTCCGGTATTGCTGACCACCAACTGCCTCGTGCCCTTGAAGAAGAACAACACGTATCTCGACAGGCTGTTCACCACCGGCGTGGTTGGCTATCCCGGCGCGGTGCATATTCCTGACAGACCTGAGGGCGGGGAGAAGGACTTCTCAGTCATCGTGCAGAAGGCCAAAGCGTGTGCGCCACCGACCGAAATTGAAAGTGGCAGCATCGTCGGCGGGTTTGCGCATGACCAGGTTCTCGCGCTTGCCGACAAGGTTGTCGAGGCGGTTAAGTCGGGCGCAATCAAGCGGTTCGTCGTGATGGCAGGATGCGATGGCCGTTATCCGTCCAGGGAGTACTACACCGAAGTCGCGGAGAACCTGCCATCGGATGCCGTCATTCTAACGGCGGGATGTGCCAAGTACCGTTACAACAAGCTGCAGCTCGGCGACATCGGCGGTATTCCGCGTGTGCTCGATGCCGGCCAGTGCAACGATTCTTACTCTCTTGCAGTCATCGCGCTCAAACTGAAGGAGGCGTTTGGCCTTTCCGATATCAATGAGCTGCCCGTCTCATACGATATCGCGTGGTATGAGCAGAAAGCGGTGGCTGTTCTGCTGGCGCTGCTGTCCCTGGGCGTGAAGGGTATACGGCTCGGGCCGACCCTGCCGGCGTTCCTCTCTCCCGCCGTGGCCAGCGTGCTGGTGGAGAAGTTCGACATCAAGCCCATCGGAACGGTGGAGGAAGATGTCGCGGCCATCATGGCCGGCAAGTAGCAGCTCGGGATCAAGTAGAGAAGAGCGGACCGTCACGGTCCGCTCTTTGTTGTGCCGCATGCAGAGGTCCATCCCTGTATCCCGACCACCCGATCCCGCGGACGTAAACGTCGGGATCGGTTCTCACACCGACCCGCAGGTGGATGGAATTCGGGACATGACCTTCTTTCGGTTGGTTGTGATGGGTGGTGGGGGAAACAAGGATCGTGTCCCGTCAATTCCCGGGTGGTCCGTGTAGATACCGTCTTGGCTGTCAATGGGCTGCAGCAATTTGTGGGTCGAAAGGCC
>CAZKHH010000140.1:0-2864 GCA_964552485.1 uncultured Dehalococcoidales bacterium
TGCGTTCCTGTTTCGCCAGGTCTTCGGTCGGGCATGCTTCTTCGGTAGCTTCTATTCCGTTGATGCTGAGAGAGTCGCCATCGATTCTGTAGGCTCCACTGTAGTGGTTGCAGCCGGTTGAACCGCGTACCTGTTCTTTCTCCGCGACGAACTCCAGGGTCACTTGAGGGCCCTCAACAGCCGGCAAGGCGCACGTGGTTCCTTCGTACCAGCCGATGAAAACCCACTCTGTACCTTCAACACGGGCCGCCGTGTGAGAAGAGCAACTGCACATGAACGCCGACACTGCCAGGATAAGGAGGACAGCCGACATGGTCTTCAAAAACGCAGGAGCTGTCAAGAGCACTCTCTCACTCTTTTGCCCTCTCAAACACCAGTTCACCGTCTGCGATATCGATGACCAGGCGGTCGTTCTGGACCGAGTACGATTCTGCGGACATGAGCGCGTCGAGGTACGATTGCTGGGCGGCAAGACCCGTCTCTGCCTGGCACGCCATGCTCGTCCATTGTAGGTCCGTGATGCTGAGGGCATCGCCATCGGTGATGTAGCTGCCGCCGTACTTGAGATAAGCGTGGGCTCCCGTGACCGAGCTTTCGGTTCCGAATTCGAGCGTAACAGTCGTGAGTCCAAGTCCGCTTGCCTCGCCGTACTGACTATCCTGCTCCAGTATCCAGCCCGTACCGGCGAGGTCGGGTTGCGCGGACGAGCAAGAGGGAAGAAGCAGCATTACAAGGTTACCGAACAGGCGGAAAAGGAGCCGCCAGTTCATGTGCGTCTTCATCCCGTCTCAATGATAGCGCACGGGCGGAGCCACGCAGCGATCACCTGAAAATTGTGAAGGTCAGTGTGTTCCGGCCTGCGTGGATGCTTAACACGTTGTCTTCGACGGAATAGTGCTCGGCATTCATGAGTGTCTCGATGTAGTCCTGCGGGCCCGACATGTTCGTCTCCGCCTGGCAGATAAGACTCAACCAGCAGACATCGTCAATCGTCAGAGTCTCTCCGTCGGTCGTGTATCTCCCCGCGTAATTGAGCTGTGAGTAGAATCCCCTTACCTCTCCGTTTGGCCGGAACTCGATTGTTACTTCCGGCGGGACCAGAGTATCTTCCTCGCGCTCCTGCTGAAGTACCCATGTAGTATCGACCAGCCCGGGCTGTCCCGGGGTGCAGGCTGCCAGGAGGAACAGGACAAATAGTGTCAGAACGGCTCGGCGTGTGCATACGGCGAGGGTCGCGTGCGTTGCCATGACGGGAATGATAGCGCACCCGTGCGACGCAGCCGCACGGCCTCAGCAGAAGCAGTTGTTTTCCAGGACCAGTAGTTTGCCGCCACCGGTGATGTGCATGATTCTCTCGTCGACCATCTCGTACTGCTCGGCTATGCGCAGGGCCTCAAGGAAGGCCTCTTCTTGCTCCATGACTCCCTCTTCCTCACAGTATGCCTCTGTCGCGCCCACCTCCCTGATACTCAGTTGACCGTCCGTCGAGTACGTATAGGAGCCGGAATACGTGTTGCATCCGGCTGAGCCCCGAACCTCGCCTTCGGCCTTGAAGAGCATCGTGGGTAACCCGCTCTCGAGCACGGGCTCGAGGTCGCCGGGCTCTCCGTACTCCTGAAGTACCCATCCCGTGTTTTCGAGAGACGGCTGGCCGGCCGATGCCGCGCTGCATCCTGCAACACAGAGTGTTGCTATTGTTACAAGCACTCCAAACAGAGTCCTGCCTCTCACGGTTTCACCTCCCGTTGGTTGCATCGCGGCTCTGTGCCTCCAACCAGCCGTCTCTATAGTCTTGTACGATGATAGGCCGAAAAGTATCACGGATCCGAGCAGTTCGACCAACTGAACCTGCTCAATCGGCGGAGAAGAGGAGTTCTCCCTCGGCACCGGTTATGGTGAGCGATGCACCTGTGACATCGTAGGTGTGCGCTGAAAGCAGGATATCGAGGAAGAGCCTCTCCTGCTCCATGACTCCCGGTTGGGAACAGGCCATCTCCGTCCATGCCATCTCGGCGACTGTGAACGTACCATCTGGGTCGGCCGAGTAGCTCCCGAAGTACTGATTGCAGCTGGCAGATCCCGACACCTCACCTGCATCGAACTCGATGGTCGCTGCGGGCTCCGTGAGCGCGGGAGTGAGGTCGCCTTCAGTGCCAAGGGCGCCCAGCATCCATGACGTGCTCTGCAGTGGAGGTTCACTCTCACCCGGTGCCCCAAGACTGCACGCGCCTGCCAGAGTGATTGCAGCCAGGAGGAGTATGCTGGGAATTGTTCTGCCTCTCATATCCTTCTGCCTCCCTTCCACAGTTTGCTCATCCGCGGGCTTCGGATACGGCTCTCCGGATCTGATGCTGGCCACGGCTGCACATCGTGACCCTGTCTGGGCTGCTGCTTTCAGTCTACGGGTGCGCTAGGCGTACCGCTCCGGGTGACAGAGCGTACACTGCAGCACCGGCCTCCCGGTCTGCGAGCAGTGTTCAATCGCGTGGTCGTAGCTCTCAAAGCCTGTCCATGTTCCGGTTTGAGGCTTCTGTCCGTTCTGGCAGCGCTCACATTCGCCCCTGTGTATCTGCACGTAGTCGTTTGCCGCGTTTTCCAGGACCCAGTAGCGCATTCGTTCTTCCTCCTTCAGTCATGCTACTACGGCCGGGCATATCAGCGCGAATCGTGATACATGCATCCGTGCAGCACGCGAGAGAATCGCGCTCTACTTCATCCGCATGGCTGCGTATAAGTACCCGCGCATCGTGGAGATTGTCGAAGACATACCCCGGACCGTGACCGAAAAATGTTGAAGTGGCAGTTGTGCTAGTCACTCCGCGATATTTCTTCTCCGGAAATCGCGCCTTCGTCGTTCTGCTACG
>CAZKHH010000141.1:0-2842 GCA_964552485.1 uncultured Dehalococcoidales bacterium
TCCCCGCTTCGTCGATCTTGCTCAGCGTGTACTCACCGACGTTGGGAATATCGCGTGTAATCTCCTCGGGCCCCAGCTTCGTGTCCCGTGCCTCGCATTCGTACTTCTCGATATGTATGGAGGTGAGTTCATCGTCGCGTACGAGCCGCTCGGAGATAAGGATGGCATCTTCGTAGTTGTACCCTTCCCACGGCAAGAAGCAGACCGTGAGATTCTGCCCGAGAGCGAGCTGCGCCTCGCGGGTGGCGGTGCTGTCATACAGCGGTTCGCCCTTCTGGATGCGTTCGTTGGGTCGCACCAGTGGGCTTTCGTTGACACATGTTCCCATATTCGTACGCAGATGGTCCTCCAGGCCATATTCTTTCTGCTCGCCATTGGCGTATTCGACGACCACCCGTTTGGCGTCTGCTTCGATGACCCTGCCGTCATCTTCGGCCAGTGCCGTCGCGCCCGAATCGACCGCAGCTTTTCCTTCCAGGCCGGTGCGTACCAGCGGGCGCTGAGCCCTGATGAGGGGTACCGCCTGCCGCTGCATATTGGATCCGGCCAGCGCGCGAACCGGCTCGTCACTTTCCAAAAATGGGATCAGCGACGTCGCTACCGAAAAGACCTGCCCCGGTGAAACATCACACAGATCAACATCCTCAATACGCATTTGGGGATAGTCACCGTGGTGCCGGCAGGAGACCGCCTCATTGACGAACTCTCCCTTTTCGTTGATCGGCTCCGAGGCGCTGGCGATATAGTATTCCTCTTCTTCATCCGCCGTCAGCCAGACAATGTCACTGGTGACCTTCCCGTCCTTGACAACACGGTAAGGCGCTTCGATAAAGCCGTATTCGTTCAGGCGAGCGTGCATTGTCATATACCCGATCAGGCCTACGTTCGGACCCTCCGGGGTCTGGATCGGGCAAATCCGCCCGTAGTGAGAATGGTGGACGTCACGCACTTCGAGCTTCGCCGACTGCTTCGACAGCCCACCGGGACCCAGAGCTGACAGGCGTCGCTTGTGCGACAGCTCGGCCAGGGGGTTGATCTGGTCCATGAACTGTGAAAGCTGCCCGCTCCCGAAGAAGGAGTTCACCGCGGCAGTGATTGGCTTGATGCTGATGACCGACTGCGGGGTCATCTCCTCCGGGTCAGAGCTGGTCATGCGCTCACGGGCAACGCGCTCGGTGCGCAGGAACCCGGTGCGCATCTGGTTCTGCAGAAGCTCGCCCACGGCGCGGACCCGCTTGTTCTGCAGGTGGTCAATGTCATCAACACTTCCCTCGCCGCGTGCCAGACCGATGAGATAGTCAACGATCGCCACGAGATCGGCCCGTGTGAGTGTGTGAATATCGTTGGGCACATCAAGGTCGAGCTTCTTGTTCACCTTGTACCTGCCGACTGCAGACAGGTCATAGCGCTTGACATCGAAGAAGTACGAGTGCAGCAGTGACTGAGCGCTTTCGACGGTAGGCGGGTCACCGGGCCGAATCTTCCGATAGACGTCCAGAAGTCCTTCCTTGGAAGTCTTCGTTTCGTCATCCTCGAGCGTCGCGTCCAGCTCGCTGGGAATGCGGAGCACGCGGACTTCTTTGGTGCCGGACTTCTGCAGGGCCTTGGCGCCATTCTGCGTAATCTTCGAATACGGTTCGACGACCACGTTGCCCTCATCGTCGGTGAGACGGGAGGTCGCATAAAACACATCGTGAGCTTCGGCGCCGGGCATGGTCGCGGTCTCGATATCCTTATACTGCTTGAGAATCGCCTTGACCGATATGCTCTCGCGCGTACCGAAACAGTCAAGAAGCTGCTCGTCGGTACCGGTAGGCTCCGGGCCGTCTCCGGGGTCCTCGAACCAATCCAGAGCACGCAGCAGCGTCGTCACGGGAAACTTGCGAGTCTGTCCGACTTTGACCGTGATCCGACCCTTTGCAGAGCCCTCAATCTCAACCCACGCGCCCTCGTTGGGGATGATCTGAGCGCCGTACTGCACGCGCCCGGCGTTATCCACATTGTCCTTGAAATAGACGCTGGGGCTGCGGGCCAGCTGGCTGATGACAACACGCTCGGCACCGTTGATCAAAAAGGTGCCGTGATCGGTCATCTGAGGCAGCTCGCCAACATACACCTCGGATTCCTTGATCTCACCCGTTTCTTTGTTCACAAGGCGCACCTTGGCGTGCACGGGTGCCTCATAGGTGGCATCACGTTCCCGCGCCTCGGTGATCGAAAGAGTCGGCTCACCGATGCGGTAATCGAGGAAATCCAGCGAGATGGTGCCTGTGTAGTCCTCGATTTCGCTGAAATCATCGAACAGCTCCCGGAGCCCTTCTTCACAGAACCAGTTATACGATTTGGTCTGTACTTCGATAAGGTTGGGGAGTGGAAGGATGTCTTCGCGTTTATTCTCGGGATATACAACTTTCTCTGCTGTGGCCATCGAATACGGTACCTCCCGGCGTTATCCGCTGCAGTTTCTCCAGGCTGTCGGTGTCCTGCAGGCCCGCGGCCCTATCTGTCTAGCAGATCGGCAGTTGCAACGTTCGTTAGGGACCAGACACGACAAAATCACCGCCAAAAATTACATCACGCATGCCGTCCTCCCAAACACGTCGATGGCATGCGATATGCGTTGCTGGCGGTCTTTCAGGGGTGACAAAATACTGAAGTGTTTTTGTGGCAGAATGCTTGCATGCAGGTAGAGAGGAAGTATAATAAACTATCGACCACAAGTCAAGGGTTTTTGCAGGAAAAAGTGAAAAAACATTTGGTTGCCGCCAGATCCACCAATTGGACGGCAACCACAGTGTCCAACCCCGCTGTGACTACCTCTCCCGTCTACGCACCTCTTCCC
>CAZKHH010000142.1:0-2821 GCA_964552485.1 uncultured Dehalococcoidales bacterium
CTGGTCAGACCTTCCTCCAGTTCGCGCTTGTGATACAGGTACTGCGGGTCGTCATAGTACCTGGCCTGCTGCGGGCACTTCTTGATACAGGCTCCACACTTGATGCAGATGCCCGTATACTCTTTCACGTTCTCGCGGTTGATTGAGCCCATGGGACACACGTCGGCGCAAATCTTGCAGTCGTTGCAATCTGCGCCCGTCAACGGCTTCACCTTGCGGAGGTCGATCGGGTTTCCGTCGGGGTCGCGAGGCTGATAGTAGCCCCGGTACGGATATGGAACACCCTCCACGTGGACGGGGTCCAGGGTGTGAATGTCAGTCACTGTTCTCAGTTTTGCAGCCACAGCCATAGCGAAGTCGTCGGCAACGGTCAGGTCGGTTTCATCCGGTCGACCTTTGGCGAGTGTGTATGAGAACGCGTGTTCTCCTACGAACGCGGCCGCAGCAATAGTGTGAAACTCGTCGCTCTGCAATATGTCTCTCAGCTCGATGAGTGCATCGTCATAGGCACGATTGCCGAACAGCACCACCGGAACGGCAGCGGCGCCGTTTCCCTGCACGGAGCCAAGGAACTTCAATAGGACGTTCGGTACACGCCCCGCATATACGGGTGTACCGAGAACAACCAGGTCATCGGCAGAGAACCGCAGCGCACCTTCCCTGACCGCCGGCAGAGTGAAATCAACCGTTTCGCGCCCGATGGCCAGCTCACCCGCGATGCCATCCGCGATTCTTGTCACTACCTTCCGGGTAGTCCCGGTCGCGCTGAAGAAGACGGCCCATACTACCTTGACGTTCATTTCTACGCTTTCAATCTGTCGCAACCATGCCCGCGGGGACCCTCATGTGAAGGCGGGTAAGAGCGGGAATCGACCGGCGTGTGCCCTTGTCTCTCCGGTCGGCTGCACAAGGTGTTGCACGATTGTCGCCAGCGGAGAGGCATGCCTGCGTCCCCACGCGAAACACATCACCGCGGGGCCGGAGTTGCTATCGCCGCGGCTCTTTTCAGCTCTGATCTGTAACGTTGCGCAGTGTCTGCTCTGATTGCCTGGTTGCCTCTTCAGCCCCGCGCGTGGCTGCTACCCGCAGGTACTTCCTGAAGTCGATGAACTTTCCCACGCCATCCAGTACCGCGTGAGGGATCTTGGAATCCTTGAGTACATACGTATGCAGCTCTTCGCCCAGGGTTTCCCCTATTTCATCGTGAGGAATAGTTGTCGTCAGAGTGGTTGCCGCTTTGGTGAGTCCGTTGTGGGCTTCCTTCAAGCGTGCGAGCTCAGCCTCCAGAGCCGTCCTCTCGGATTCCAGGGTCTCTAGCCTCGAATTCATCTCCGCGACCTGCGACCGATGCTCTTCCTCCAGTCGCTTCTTTTCGTCGGTCAGGGTCTTTACCTCTGTTCTCAGCCCGTCGATGTCGGCTAGCCGCTCAGCGAGCGCAGCCTGGTCGATTTTGGCCTGCCTGGCATCTTCACCGAGTACCGTCGTGAGCTTCTCTATGAACTCGTTGGAGTCGCTTCGCAGATCTTTGTACTCCTCTCCCAGTGTGCCCACGACTCTTCCCATTAAGTCGTCGTACCTCGTGTTTGCGCGGTCACGTTCGTCTTCAAGCGCCATTATGTATGACCTGAGGTCGCCCATCTGCCCGCCATACTGTTTATTCAGAAGGCCGTAGACTGCGAGAGCTGTTCGCTTGGCGACGGCTTCACCATAGCCTTTGATGTCGCTCCCGCGGGGGCCGAACACCTTGGTAATCATTTTGTCTTCCTGTTGAAGACGCTTGTCGTAGTCTTTGATTCCTGCTTCAACCACGGGATTCAGCCCTGCGCTGTTGTAGAGTTGTTCCGCGAGTTGAGTCTCATCCAGGCTCTGCTCCTCGAACTTTGCAAGCTGCTTTTCTTCTGGATTCTTCTCTTCGTTCGCCATTCTGACACCCCCGGTTATCTTCGATCAGAGGTCGCCGGCCTGAGTGCTCCAGCTGTGGGGCGGCGCATCCTCTCCCGATTCATCATACACCTTTGGAACGGACTGTTCCCAAGGTTGTATGAAAAGCTGGAAGTGAAACTCCCTGTTCTGGCGTACATGACGGAGCTTTTAGAAGCGACGTCTCATATCAGGCCCGCAGCAAAGATTGGGCTGTACTGGTGACACATCGCACAAAGATGGTGGTCGGCAGCACAGCCAGCCTATGAGGGCTGCAGTCGGAGCGATGCCCGCGTTTCCCGAATCGTGGCGGACTGTGGTCCCCGGATCATGCTTTACATCCGTATTCACTTCTGGTAATCAAGTGGCAGTCGGGTCGGACACGAAGGGAGAGGGGATGGCGTACAGGGCAAAGTTCGTCTGTATTCTGCTGATTATGTGCGTAGGATCGGCGCCCATGGCCGGATGCGGCGGGAAGAGCACCGATTTCACGGTATCGCCATCAACAGGCGCTGACGCGGAGTTCGAGTCCCTCACCCTCCACATTCCTCCCGGCGCAGTCGATACCGAGCAGCAAAGCTCCATATCCCTGGTTAACGATCCACCTGACCTGTTCCCGGACCTGGGCGCCGTCGAAAGGATCGCCTTGCCCACCTCCTACGCGTTCGCCAGCGATGTGTATGACGTTGAGCTTGATGGGTCGCTCGGTCAGCCCGCCACGGTCACGCTGGGGTACAGGGAGATTCCGGACGGCTTCACCGAGGACGACCTTTGTATCGTCCAGTACACCGATGGCTACTGGTATCTCGTCGAGACGGGAGTCGATCCGGACAGCCAGACGGTAACCGCGCAGGTGTCACATTTCAGCTATATCGCGGTCTGTGTCGTTGTCGGCCTCATG
>CAZKHH010000143.1:0-2788 GCA_964552485.1 uncultured Dehalococcoidales bacterium
GTTATGCGTTCAAGGATGTGCGGCAGACGTGGGTGTGGGCGGGTCGGCATGGGAGCCGACCCCTACATTGGCCGCCCGTCCCCTCCAGCGTACACGGTTCACTTCTCCGGCGGCCGACTCTTGCCTGCTTCACTGAGCCATTGGAGGGCCCCTGGAGTATCTGTCCAGAACTTCCCGAAACGTCTCCAGTATTCCCACGCCTCTTCTGCGCCGCCCACTAGCATGCCGCCGTGCCATGCCGGCTTCGGACGCCGGTGCGTCTTCTTTAGCAGTTCTCGCTGCACGCGGGGACGGTCCTCGACAGCTTCGCTGAGCGCTGCATTGGCGAGGTCGTGCCTCCCCAACCTGTACAGTGCCAGCGCCCTGCCGTAGGTCGTTTCGCACATCATGTCCTGCGGGTACCGCATTGTAAGATTGAAACCATCTTCCCATCGACCCAGCGCGAATAACAATTCCAGCGCCATCGAGCGGGCACCCTGGTTGTCGTTGGGGTTCAGGGAGAGACACTCCTCAAACAGCGCGAGTGCATCTTCCTGCTCATCGTTCTCGTACAGGGTGAGTGCCAGTCCATGAAGACAGCGCAGGAATGGCCTGTTCTCCAGGTCCAACCACGGGAGCCTGTCCAGGCCGTGCTGGAATTCAGCCGGGAATGCCATGTGTCCAATGACGACGGACAATTGCCAGAGGTCGTGGGCATACAGGTGCTCTCCTTCTTCGGAGAGTATCAGTGCCAGATGGTGAATCGCATCGAGGTGGTCGGGCATCCGAGCGAGGACTGTTCTGAAGGCGGCCTCGGCTTCAAGGAGTCGGTCCTCTTCAAACAGTTCACATCCGGCATGGAACAAGTCCATCAGTTCATCGTACTTCCGTGGATACACGAAGTGCCATTCATGGGGTCCGAACCGTGAGACGGTCAGCATAGTCATGTCCTTTGATGCTTCGGTTTTCTCACTTGTCCCTGGCGGGATTGTTACTCGCGCCTGGGAGTCGCGGCGTGTCGTTATGGTACACCACTCGATCGCTTGGTGCGCCCTGGCGATAGTCCAGGGACAGGGAGTCGGCCGGACGAACAGAGGGAGAGATGCGGCGATAGAAGAGCCGGTGGGGCGTACGGCATCTTGAGATAGTCCCGGGGGACTGAACTCGTGTGCAAAGGCCCTCACCGGCAGCGGTAGTTTCGGCTTTGGGCGTTCCCCGTGTCAAGTCAAAGCTGCCTGAAAGGCAAGGCCGCTACCCCTGGCGCCAGAGGCAGTCTCGCGTCTCCGGGATGGATGACGTAACCTGGAGCAGCGGTTTCCCCGTGCGCTTCACGGAACGACGTGATGTCGCGGGCCATTGCGGGTCGCGGCGTGGCTGTTGTCTTGACGTCGATGGGAATGAGTCGACCACCCGATTCGACGACAATATCAACCTCTGTGCCTGTGGACGTGCGCCAGAAATATACGTTCGGTTCATGTCCGTGGCGAATTACAGTCTTGACGATTTCCATCAGGACCGCGGTCTCGAACAGCGGGCCGGCCATCGGGCCCGCAGCAGCGTGTGACGGGTCGCTTAGACCGACAAGGTAGCTGAGCGTGCCTGTGTCGGTGAAGTACACCTTGGGCGTCTTGACCAGGCGTTTTCCGACGTTTGCGAAGTACGGGCGAAGCACTATGACTTGAAAGCTGGCCTCGAGAACCGACAGCCACGCCTTTGCAGTGTTCACGGCAACTCCAAGGTCCCGCGCCAACTCGGATACCTTCAGCAGCTGGCCGCTCCGTATGGCCAGTGCTCGAAGGAACGATTGGAAGGTGGAAAGATCGCCGACCTGCCGCAGTGAGCGGACGTCTCTCTCAAGATAGGTTTGTACGTAGCTTGAATGCCAGAGGGCGGCATCCCTTCCGGGAGAGGCCGCAATCTCCGGGTACGTGCCGCGAATCAACCTCGTCCAGAGCTGTTTGATTCCTTCAGCACTGTCATCTCCGCGTCTCGCCCCGTCTTCCCATGGCAGCCTCGCCCCGCTGTCGCCGGCCAGTTCCCGCATCGACAGGGGAAGCAAGTGTAATGTAGCTGCACGGCCCGCCAGCGACTCTGTGACCTGCTCCATCAGCAAGAGGTTCTGCGAACCCGTGAGAAGGTATTGACCCTTAGCATGTCTTTGTTCATCGATGCGCTCCTTGACATACGGCAAGAGGTCCGGGACATTCTGTACCTCGTCACAGATGATGGGAGGTGGATGCAGATCGAGGAAGCCCCGGGGATCGGCGAGCGCCGCGGCGCGGACGTCCGGAGCCTCCAGAGATACGTAGTGATGGCTCTTGCCGAACAGGTGGCGGAGCACTGTCGTTTTGCCCGATTGGCGGGGACCGGTCAGAAGTACGGCAGGGAATTCTGATGTCGCCCGATGCAATACCGGCTCGATAGTTCGTTGGATGTATCGTTGCGCCATGGTCTATTGTGTGCAATTGTGCATTTGAAATGCAAATGTGCACGTCTGGACGGATTGACTGGACGTAGACATGGCGACGGGCGAGGCATGCCAGGGTGGGAACTTACCTGCGGTCGGCTGTGGGCCGGTCTTGAGCGTCGGATGGTTGGCGTAGCCGTGGAAGGCAGACATGGCGAAGGGAGGTATGCCGTCTCCCTTACGAATGCCGCCCCAGCGGGAATTGCTGGGACACGATCCTTGTTTCCCCCGCGCCGCCCACCGCCAGCCGAAAGAAGGTCATGTCCCGAATTCCCGCCCCCTCCGCCCATGGCGGGCACGTGGCGGCGCTGCCGGATGATACCTGCCGTGGGCTGAAGGCGT
>CAZKHH010000144.1:0-2775 GCA_964552485.1 uncultured Dehalococcoidales bacterium
TCGGCAACGTGGCTGTCTGTCTGCACATCTCCGCATTCAACCAGGTGTTCCGTCGCTACGGTATACCGACCTATAACGCGGATGGCTATCCCGGCTCAAAGCGCCCCGACTACCAGTCGGCCTATGAGAAATCATTCCGCGCCATCTTCACCGGTCTCTCCGGCGGAAGCTCACGCCCTCTTCACGGCGGCGTATACGGCGAGTTGAGCCACCACCCGCTGCAGGCCGTGCTCGACGACGACATCGCGGGAATGGTGGGCCGCTACCTTGAGGGCATCGACGTGACTGATGAGACGCTGGCCCTCGACCTGATAGAACAGGTCGGGCCCGTGCCCGGGCACTTCCTGGGCAAGGCGCACACCCGCAAGTGGTGGAAGCAGGAACAATACGTGCCCAACGCCTCGGACAAGCTCACGTACCCGGAATGGCTCGCCACCGGCAAAAAGAGTTGCCTTGATTATGCGAGGGAGCGCATGGATGAGATAATCGCAACGCACAGACCGGTGGGGCTCACTGATACGCAGGAGGACGCCCTTGAGCGCATCCTTGAGGATGCCCGCGCGTATTACCAGCGTGAAGGACAGATATCGCGCGGAGAGATGGACGCATACCGGGCGGTGCTGAGGTAAGAGGTATAGGAAAGCAAAGGAGAGCCACATGGATTTCAGGTTTAACGATGCTGAACTGGACGTCATTGCGACCGCCGGGAAGTTCGGGCGCGATGTCGTAGCACAGCGCGCGCGGCAGATAGACGAAGAGAACAAGTTTCCTTCGGACCTCGTGCCAGAGATGGGCAGGCTGGGCCTGTTCGGCTTGCAGGCCCCGGAGGAGTATGGCGGAACCGCGACCGGGTACAAGGCATACGCGCTCGCGATCGAGGAGTTGTGCTCATACTCCCTCACGGTCGGCGCCATCATCGCCATCAACGCGTTGACACAGGAATCGCTTATCCGCTTCGGCAGCGATGAACTCAAACAGCGTTATCTGCCACCGCTGGTGGAGGGAGAGTCGCTGGGGACCTTCGCGTTCACAGAGGGCCAGACGGGCAGCGATCCCCGCTCCATCACATCGGTCGCCGAGCGCGACGGCGACTCGTACCTCATCACGGGGGAGAAGACGTTCGCCTCGCTCGCCCCCTCGGCCTCGGTAGCCGTCATCTTCGCGAAAGACGATACGGAGAAGGTGAGCGCATTCCTCGTGGAGACCCGGAGCGAAGGATTCGTTATCGAGAAGCACCTGGACATGATGGGCGTTCGCGGCGAGGACGTGTGTCCGCTGCGGCTCGATCACGTGCGCGTACCCGCGTCGCACCTTCTGGGCACGCCGGGTCAGGGGTACAAGGTGCTGCTTACCGCCATTGGCGTTGGGCAACTCGGTATCGCCGCGGAGTCGGTGGGACTCGCACGTGGCGCGCTCAGGATGTCGGTTGACTACGCGAAAGACCGTACCGTGAAGGACAGGCCTATGACCGACCTCCCAACCATACAGTCGCTACTCGGCGAGATGGCGGCAAGGACGGAGGCCGCACGGTGGCTCACGTACAGGACGGCCGACCTCAAGGACAGAGGCGAACTGACCGGCAAGGACTCGGCCATAGCGAAACTGTTCGCCTCTCAGGCGGCAAATGATGTAGTGGACATGGCCATGCAGATACACGGTTCATACGGCTACAGCAAAGAGCTCGAGATAGAGCGCCTCTATCGCGACGCCAAGGTGACGCAGATATACGAGGTTGTCTCAGAGGTCCAGCGCCTCATTGTCGGCTCGAACGTCGCTCACGGACAGTAGTTATTCCTGCGCGTAATCCACTTGCGGTATACTCTGGGCGGTGACTGATTCGAAGCGCGACTCCAATCCGGAACCCCCGGCGAGCGATGGCACGATCATCGTCGATTTCGAGCCCGTCGGACGGCGCGGCCCATGTGCCCGTGGGCTCACTCTCCTCGAATGCGCCCGGCATATCGGGGTGGAGCTTTCGGCAGTCTGCGGTGGAAACGGCACGTGCGGCCGGTGCAGAGTGGTGCTGGCGCGGGGAACCTTGTCCGCCCCTACGTCCGCTGAGACCACCCTGCTCAGTGAGTCCGATCTCTCGGCGGGCCTGCGGCTCGCCTGCCAGGCCGTGCCATCGACCGACTGTATTATTCACGTTCCGCCCGAATCTCTCACGGCGACGCAGCGCACGCAGGTCGAGGGGTTGGCCGAGATATCATCGACCGACCCTCCCGTAACAGCGGTGACGATCACCGTCGACGCCCCCACTATGACAGACGTAGCGGGCGACGCCGACCGGGTACTCGCACAGGTGCGTGAATTCAGCGCGTGTGAGCGAATCGACCTTGAGACCGCGCGGGTGCTTCCAGAACTGATGCGGACCAATGACTACACCATGCAGGTTGCAGTACGGGACGGGGAAGCCGTCGCAGTCGGAGCCGCCGACACTCCTGTACTAGGACTGGCAGTCGACCTCGGGACTACGAAGGTGGCGGGATATCTTCTCGATATGAATAACGGCCGGACGCGTGCCGCGACCGGTATCATGAACCCGCAGATACGGTTCGGCGAGGATGTCGTCACACGCATGAGCCACGCGCTACAGTCGGGCTCCGGTGCGCGGGACCTATCCACGGCGATCGTTACCGCGCTTAATCAGATGGCACGGGACCTCGCCGGCGAGGCCGGCGTGGATGTCTCGAACATCGTCGAGACGGTCATCGGCGGCAATACGGCCATGCACCATCTGCTACTGGGGCTGCCCGTGAGCCAGCTTGCACGCGC
>CAZKHH010000145.1:0-2773 GCA_964552485.1 uncultured Dehalococcoidales bacterium
CTTTGAGGACCGGTTCAGTGGGCACGATGCGTGGTTTCCATCGATACGACCATTAGAGATATAGCGTACCTCTCTCCCCTGAACCTTGGGACTACGGTTTGCCAGCGAGACGGCCGGGCCTCCCGTGCAAGTGAGATGACGCAACCCGACTGCGAAGCGGCTCAGGGCACGAGGTCAGGTTGTTGACTGAATCCAACTCGGTGCGTCACTATAGTGGTCTGGTTCGATTGAACCAACTCTACCGTCTTAGTGGCAAACCTGGAGCGGCCAGCAGTGACAAGCGACATAGTCTTGAAACTGGAGTCCGTTGTGATTGGCTCCCACCATGTGCTCATGGCGGAGGGACTTGCTGGGCTTCTTAAGGACGGAGGGTGCGTGGACGTACGTGTGGCACCCTCATCTGAGGAATTGCTTGAGGCGACGACTGAGCACAAGCCCGATGTGGTCATTATCGATGGCTGCATGTGTGGGGACGGAATGCGGCTTGTAAAGTCTGTTGCCGAAAAGGGCCACACGGTCGCCCTTGTGGTTGGACCTGAATGGAGCAGCGCGTTTGTACTTGAAGCAATCGCGGCCGGGGCGATCGGTTGCCTGTCTTACACAGAGACGCCGCCCAGGTTTCTCGCATCTCTCGCATTGATCAGTGACGGCTGCATGGTGATGTCGCAGGACATTGGCGTAAGAGTAGTCTTCCCTCCGCTAACAAAGCCTCCGCGAGTTGACCCGGAACTCCTTAGCAATCGAGAGAACCAGATTGCCAGGATGGTGTCAGACGGCGCTACCAACAAGGAGATTGCTGAGGCCCTCTCCCTCTCTGAGCACACCGTGAAGATTCATCTTGGGAACATCCTCGAGAAGCTGAACCTTCGCAACCGTCAGCAGATTGCGGCCCACGTCGCTAAACAGGGCAATGTGCAGTAGCTGCCGGCTCGACGGCTGAGCGAGAGTGCCTTCCGGCAGGCCTGTTGTCGGTGGCTCTTTGCCTTGCAGTGTCATGGACTCCAAACCAGCGCTCCTGCTTGACCACCTTTCCTTCGACCAATTCGGGAGAGATGGTGCGGAATACCCTGCCGTAGTCTTCGATTGCCTTATCGATATCGGCAACCAGGATGCAGATGTGTGCGACGGTCCTGCCCATGTGTCACCTCCGTGGGATGCCGGACGTTGGATTCGCTGTGACTAACGGTGTCATCGCATGGTTGGCGCCGCCACCTGCGCGCCTGCCCCGCGCCGGGCACACCAACGCTTGCAGTGTCATGGCTGCGGCATGAGGGCTGCAGGAGATCGATGTGCCCGCGTCCACCATGGCACAGGCTTCCCGGGGTGTCAATACGTACCTTGCGGGCGTTCAGCGGAACAAGCTCCAGCGGCATTCAGGATGCCGCGTGTGCAACGGAGGGTGTGGTGACAAAGGACTTCGAGAGGCTCCGTGCTACAATTGTCGACTGAAACAAATGGCACAAGCTGCAACCGGTATACTCACATCCCCGAAAGCCAGTTACCGGGATGCAGCTCCGGGCCTTCTTTTGAACAACGACTTCACAATCACCTTTCTCGGCACCTCGGCTGCATCCTTTTCCCCTTGTTCTTCCACCTCCGCTTGTCTTATACGCGTGGGTCGGACCGCGATCATGGTGGACGCGGGAGTCGGCGCTCTGCGGCAATTGCAGAAGACCGGGATGAGCGCTGATGCGCTCGATGCGGTCTTGATGACCCACTGGCACCTGGACCACTGTGCCGGGCTTCGTGGGCTCATCAACTCCCGGACCTGTTCTTCTCCCCTGTCTGTTCTGGGACCGGAGCCCTCCGGCCCCGCGCGCCTGTTACTACGCGCGATTTGTCCCGCGGCGCTGAGGAGCTTCGAGTCGGTCAGGGGAGGTCGGGCATTCCGCATTTCAGATATCCAGGCCGAACCCATCGATACTGTCCACAGCACCGCCTCCGTTGGATGGAGACTGACTGAAGCCTCTTCCATGAACAGGCGTATGGTAATCAGCGGTGACACCCGTCCTACCGAAGCTATCATCGAGGCTGCGATGAGGGCCGACCTCCTGGTGCACGAAGCGACTTACATGGAACACCATTCAGACAGAGCGGTCAGGCGTTGCCACAGCACAGCGTCGGAGGCAGCCGGACTGGCGCTGAAATCGGAAGTCGGTGGGCTCGCGCTCACCCACACGTCTTCAAGGTACTCGGTGGAGATGATAGGCATGGAAGCGGAGGCCGTGTTCCCCGGGGTATTCGTCGCAGCGCCGCTGAGCAGCATGGTCATCGGACGGCTATCGGATGAATCGAAGAGGATGGGGTGCGGGTGGGGTCAGCTCGCTGTACAGGCCGGCATCGCCGGCTGACTATTGCGCCTGCCTCCTCGTGCCGGCGGCTACCGACCTCGATTCGTAAACGACTCAGGCGTCATAGCATCATGGTACCGGCGCCCGACGAACTGTCATGAACAGCAGACTCTCTCAGGTTTCGGGTCGTGTGCCTCCGGTTGGCAGGGGCCGGACGCTGGTACGCATCTCCTCCAGCTTCCTCGTCTCAGCCTTCAGCCTTGTCGTTGCACTGGAACTGTTTCCATGGATCGGCAGCATAGGCAGTCCGCTCAGCGCGCTGGGTGCGATAGCGGGGTTGTCCATACTGCAGGTCGTCTTGTGGCCGGTTTTCATCCGCGGATTTCTCGGGCTGTTCTACAGAGTCTCTCCCGGATTCATGTTCGTTGTGTTTCCCGCATTCTCTCTGCTTCTCATGACGCTGTTCATCCTGGGGGCATCCC
>CAZKHH010000146.1:0-2712 GCA_964552485.1 uncultured Dehalococcoidales bacterium
TGGCGCGAACGCTCATGAGGCCACCCCATAGCGCGTAGGTAGGGCTTGAGCCGGTGCAGACGTAGACCTCGTTGGGCTTCAGGTTGTCGAGCGCCTCGAACACGAGGCCGAACGGCTTTTCCATGATAGGGTTGCCGCCGATACCCGGCGCGTCGGCAAAGATGTCGGCCTCAAGTACCGGCATCGCCCTGCCAATGACGACCATGTCGTCGGTCAGCGGCCGTATCTGCGGGGGCAGGAACTGATTGCGCAGTCCCATTTTGTCCATCACATCGCCCACTACAGCCGTGAACAACTCGCGTTTCGCTATGTCAAAGAGTTCTTCGTCGGAGTTCCAGAGTCGAGTCATCGTTCTCCTTTAGAAAAAATGGTGATAGTGGGGACTCTCCTTTGTAGCGTGCCCCCCTGTGTGACGTTTCTTGCTGCTAACTGCAGATTCTACCAGAAGATGCTTCCCTTCAATGATGATTCGGTTGCGCAGATTTGATAGCGCTGTAAGAGAGTGCAGGTTATTGATTCCTGCCGGTGGGGCATGTACCATGATGCGAGGCATCCCGCGAGCGATGATGCGTGTGCGTCGTGTTCGCGGCGCGTACTTCTTGTCGTAAGTAAGGCGGTTCATTATGTGGAAACGACACGGTATCAGTGTTTTCCTGGCGTGTGCAGTAGTCCTCTCCTCGGTGGCGGTGTTGCTGCCGGATGAGGCCCTTGCTGCTACTGAGTCAGAGATAGAGGATTCCATTGAGGATGGTGTGGCGTATCTTGTGTCGCAGCAGGACAACGATGGTGCGTGGCCGACGTCCAGGTACGTAGGCACCACCGGTCTTGCCCTGACTGTGCTGGGGCACCACGCCGAGTCGCTCGGCAAGGATCCGCTGGACCCGGGTTATGCCTACAGCAGCAACTACGAGGCCGGGCTCGACTACATCTTCTCGCCGACATCGACAGCGCCGATACGGCGCAACGCCGTAGAAGGCAGGGTCTGGTGGGGTGGGACCCCGGAAACCGGCTCCGACAATTACGTCATGGGACCGGCGATGATGGGCATCATAATGAGCGGGACGCCCGACCGCGTAGTGGATGTGCCCGGCAGCGCCGTCGATGGCATGACCTACCGGCAGGTGATAGAGGAGGCGGTAAATTTCTGTGACTACTCCCAGATAAAGAGTGGTAACGGCATCGGGTCGTGGGATTACTATGGTTATACCAGTACAAAAGGTGACCAGTCCATCGCCGGTTGGGTGACGCTGGGGCTGGGATACGCCGCGAGCAGATTTGATGTGAGTGTTCCGCAGGACGTCCTCGACAGGCTGGACCAGGGCATAGACATCATACAGTGGACAGAGGGTGGCGATTGCGATGGCGGAGCCGGCTACTATTCAACGAGCACTCCTCCTTACAACAGCTGGATAAACAGCTACAAGACCGGCCATCTGCTCTACATGATGGGACTGGTCGGCGACGATACAGCTACGCCAAGGGTGCAGCGGTCGCTTGCCTTCCTCGAACGTCAATGGGAAAGCCCGACCAACGGGAGAAGCGGCTCTACAGGTTGCGGCGACCCCGGCTGGCGCGGAGACCCGCCGGACGAATTGCCCTCCTACATAGCCACGGCGGCTATTATGAAGGCCCTGGTGAAGCTGGATATCGACAGCGTCGGTCCATACGACTGGTACGCTGATTTCAGCGACGTGATAGTTGAGCAACAAGATCCAGACGGCTCCTGGACGCAAGGCGGCTATCCTCCTCACTATTTGCCCATGTTGCATACCTCGTGGGCACTCATGACGTTGCTGAGGGCCGCTCCCGAACCACCCGGGCCCACGACTGACTTCAGCGCGGAGCCACGTCTCGGACGTGCGCCACTCGATGTTCAGTTCACTGACCTTTCTACCGGAGATATCACCTCGTGGCGCTGGAACTTCGGCGATGGCTTACGGAGCACCCGGCAAAATCCGGTTCACACGTACTCCCGTTCGGGTACCTATACGGTGACGCTCACGGTGACGGGTCCTGACGGCTTGGACACTATCGTGAAGGAGCGATACATCCGTGTGAAATCGTCGGTGGAGCGTGAACCGGAGCCCGCGAGCCTGGGGCTCTCGTATCTGCACATCGACCCTGCGCAGGTCCTGCCGAACCAGGAAGTTACCGTCTCTGCAAACGTGTGCAACAGCGGTGAGGAGCGCGGCAGCATGACTGTCTCCCTGATGCTCAATGGTGAGGCTGTCGATTCCCAGTCTGTCACGGTATCCGGCGGCGCGTGCCAGACTGTTGTCTTCACTACCAGTCGCGCCGTCCCCGGCACCTACCAGGTCGCTATCGAGGGTATGACAGGACAGTTCTCCGTCCTTGCGCCCAGGACTGTCACACGTGATGTGCCGTCACAGCAGGAGACCGGTCTGGGCACTGCAGGGATAATTGCCATCGTTGTGGTTGCCGCGGCGCTGATTCTTGCGCTGGTATTGTTGTTCAGACGGTCCTGATTTCTACCAACCGGACCATAAACGGGAGGCAGCGGCTGGCCGCTGCCTCCCGTTCTTTCATTATTGCGGGACCGTGGTAGCATAGCTGGAGTCAGAGCGAGGAGGTGGAGGATGCTGGAGAGCTACCGGAAGGTGCTTGTGACCGGCGGCGCCGGCTTTGTGGCCTCGTACATAGTTGAGGCGGTGCTGGAAGAAGACAAAGAGATTGTCATCCTCGACGACTTAT
>CAZKHH010000147.1:0-2598 GCA_964552485.1 uncultured Dehalococcoidales bacterium
GACGATCCGGAGAAAGAGAGGACACGCAAACTGAAGGAGTACTCCGACCTGTACGAGAGCCCGTACCCTGCGGCCGAACGCGGCTACGTTGATGAGATAATCGAACCGGCAGCCACGCGAGAGTACATCAACAAAGCGCTGGATATACTGGCGCACAAGAAGGTCGCCGCACCATGGCGTAAGTTCTCCAACATCACGTTGTAGGGGGCCCGGTGGAATTCGGATTCACACAAGAGCAGGAACAACTGAGGCACGATGTGCGCGAGTTCCTCAAAGGGGAACTGGCACAGGGACTATGGCAGCCGCAATGCGACGCGTGGATACAGGGCTTCGATCCCGGATTCACGAAGCGAGTTGCCGAACGGGGCTGGATAGGGCTGACATGGCCGCGCGAATACGGCGGGCGCGAGCGGAGCTTCGTTGACCGCCTCATAGTCACCGAGGAGATGCTCAGATACGGGGCGCCGGCCGCGCTGCACTGGTTCGCCGACAGGCAGATAGGTGGCTCGATACTCCGCTATGGAACCAGTAGCCAGAAAGCCGAATTTCTGCCCCGCATCATCCGGGGAGAGATCTACGTCGGCCTCGGAATGAGTGAGCCCGAAGCGGGTTCCGACCTCGCATCGCTCAGCACCCGGGCCGAAGAGCTGGACGATTGCTTCGTGGTGAATGGTCAGAAGACATGGACGAGCGGCGGCTCGTTCATCAACTACATCGACCTGTTTGCACGAACTGACTTCGACGCCCCGAAGCACCGGGGCATCACGGAGTTCCTCGTTCCCATGGACCTGCCCGGTATCTCCCGCATCCCGATGACAGACATCACGGGTACCGAGGCATGGAACGACATCTTCTTCGACAACGTGCGGGTGCCAAAGGAGTGCGTCGTCGGAGAGGTAAACAAGGGCTTCTACCATGTGGTGGAAGAGCTGGCCTACGAGCGAGGAGGCATGGAGCGGCTGATGGGCAACTACCCACTGTACGATGGCCTGCGCCGCTTCGTTCGAGAGACCATGTACGACGGCAGTCCGCTCATCGAGCGTGCCGATGTTGCAGAGACGATGGCCGAACTCGAGGTCGAATTCGAGGTTGGCCGTCTGCTCATGTACAAGGCGGCATCTGTCATGGACGAAGGCCGGCCGCCGACGATCGAAGCAGCAACGTCGAAAATACATGGCACGGCATTCGAGCAGAAACTGGCGACAGCAGCTATGAGGATACTGGGGCCGGGGGGATGGCTCTGGTCTGATTCACCGAATGCCCCCATCGACGGGCTGGCACTCCACAGCTATCTCGCATCGAAGGGCTACAGCCTCCAGGCGGGTAGCACCGAGGTGCTCAAGAACATCATCGCAGCGCGCGGCCTCGGGCTCACCGGCGCGTAGACACCACGCTCAGGGAGTGACAATGGACATACGGTTCTCGGAGACCCAGGAGATGCTCCGCACGAGCGCCCGCGAGTTTCTCGCGGAGAACTCTCCTGCCTCACTCGCCAGGGAGATGCGCGACGATCCGACCGGCTATTCAACTACCCTGTGGGGCGCGCTGGCAGACCTTGGCTGGACCGGCCTGTGCCTGCCCGAAGCTCAAGGCGGGAGTGGTATGTCCCTGCTGGACTTCTGCCTGCTCCAGGAGGAACTGGGCCGCGCTTGTGCGCCGACGCCGTTCATCCCAACCACGGCCGCTGCGGTGGCCATCGCCGAATTCGGCTCCGACGCACAGCGGAGCGACCTGCTGCCACGAGTCGCCCTGGGCGAAGCTGTGGTTGTTGCCGCAATGGAGTGCCGCCGGGATGTTGAAGGTGTTGAGAGACCCGTAAGCGCTACCCCCCGGGGCGATGGACTGAGACTTGACGGTACCGTCGACTTCGTGCCATGGGCGAACGCCTCTGAAGCGGTCCTCTGCCCTGTGAGCGTTGATGCGAAGGGACAACGGCGCCTGCTGCTTGTGCGGACGGATGCCTCCGGCGTCTCACTGACTCCGCTTCGCAACGCCGCCGGTCCTCACCGCTTGTGGCGGATGGAACTCGACTCAGTGTGCGTGGAGCGCGAAGCCGTGCTGCCTGGCGGTGACGAACAGGCCATCGAGTTCACCCGCATGGTCCTTGACGCCGCGAACTGCTGCGATACCGTTGGTGCACTTACGTACGTCCTTGAAGCCACGGTCGCGTACGCCAACGAGCGCCGACAATTCGGTCAGACAATCGGGAGCTTCCAGGTGATCCAGCACTACTGCGCGGACATGCACGTGATGCTCGAGGGCTTGCGCATGAGCGCATACAAGGCAGCATGGTCGCTGGACGAGCGCACCTCCGCATCACGAGATATCGCCATCGCCTGCGTGTACGCGCATCAGGTGATTCCCCGGATACTGAATCTCGCGCACCAGATACATGGAGCAATGGGGGTGACGTACGAGCATGACCTGCATCTGTATACCACGCGTGCGACGCCACCGGCGCACGACCTGTTGCCCCTGGCAGCGTATCTGGAGACGGTGCACACTTCCTGAAAAGCAAGCGGCACGGAGCATCTCCGACCTATGACTTTGAATCGAGGGCGGTTCAAAGTATAATACGGTGTTCGTGGTGAGCGTAGC
>CAZKHH010000148.1:0-2522 GCA_964552485.1 uncultured Dehalococcoidales bacterium
TTCCGGCTCCGGCTCCTCGGCGGCGGCTACAGCGATGGTGGTGCTTGCCTCAGTCGACCAGTTCCCGTTGTTATCCTGTACGACCAAGCGAATAGTATGCTCTCCCGGGCTCAACGTGGCATCGAAACTGGCTTCAGCGCTGAGGTCGCCGTCGATGCTGGAAGTCCACCGGTACGCGACTACCTCGCCGTCGGGATCAGTGCCGTGACCCTGGAAGGAGACCGTCTCATCCGCCGTAGGCATGGACGGTGAGATGCTGTCGATGTATGCGGTCGGATCCGCCTGGAGAGGCGAGGCTGCCTGACACCCTGCAAACGCAAGCGCGATAATCGTCAGCACCAGGAAACCGGTTAACTTTGTCGTTTTCATTTGCGACCTCCTAGATATATAACCCGCGTGTCCGGCCCCGTGTTTAGCATTATTCGCGGACTATGTGCTTCACGTGCCACAAGATTCTTTCATCGTAGTCTTTTTCAGCTGAATGCGCCAGTGGCAGTGTGGTGTGAAGCCGTGGCCAAGGCAAGACATTCGTCCTCTTCGTGTCGGGAATTTGGTGATGAGGGCACATCCGCAGTCACGCGTATCGTTTCTCCGCGTCATATGGGCGAGCACATAAGACTATGCGATAGAGGGCGTCACTGGCCCAGGAGTTGCCTCGTCTCCTCGATGGTGGAGAGGACTCCTTCCATGCGGCCTTCGGTGACGGTGCCGATGATGAACAGCCGGTACCCGCGTTTCCCCCATTTCGCATTGTCTTGAGGGCTCAGACCGCCGATGCCGGCCACTTTGCCCATCTCTGCGCAGATGCGGGCTATCTCTTCCAGGCGTCCTTCGACCGCCGGCGACCTGGTGAGGTCCAGGCGCGACGCTTCATGAGGAATACCGCCGATATCGAGCGCCAGGTCGAATGTGCCCACCACCGTGCCATCGATTCCGTCGAGCGCAAGTATCCGTCGCAGATTGCTTACTGAAGCGAGGCTCTCCGCCTGCGGCAGCAGTATGGTGTTGTTGTTGACGTACCCGATGAGATCATGATGCGGAGTCTGAGCTGGATCCAGACCATCGAGCGCAAACGGCGACATCCCGAGACCGTATCCCCTGTGGCCGAGTGGCGGAAAGTACGCCCTGTCTACGGCCCTGGAGGCCTGGTCCACCGTGTCCACAAGGGGCAGCATCAGCCCGGTGACACCGCTGTCGAGGTGGCAGCGCCAGTCGGAATGATTCTCCTCCGGCCGCACCAGCACAGGTATGTCCAGCTCCTTGCCTGCGCGGACGTAATCGAGCACGGTCTCGGGATTGACCAGGCTGTGCTCGCGGTCGACGATGATGCAGTCGGCGCCTGCTTTCTTCAGTGCGGCGGCAGTCGGAAAAGGATCGTTTCCCATGGCCACTATGGGTGCGTATACTGCTGCTCCCGAGGCCATCTTCGTCTTCAGGTCGCGACCTGCGTTCATAAACACACTCTCCGTTCCTTTCTTTCTTGCGGCATTACTCGTCTGCCCGGGTTTGCCTCACACCGTGATATGCGAGACTGACGTCTGTCAGCTTATTGCCTCCGTGAACTGCTTCACCTTCGACTGGTATGCCGGACTATCAAGCACTTCGAGGTTTACCAGACCGGATGGTGCATTGCCGCGTCGGAGGTCGTTCATCTGGCCCAGTATGTCATCCCACATGCCTGTGAAGGTCTGGTCCAGCCATGCAAGAGAATGTGGCGCCAGCATGACGTTGTCCATCGCCAGCAGTGGATTATCCGGTGATATTGGCTCCTGCTCGAACACATCGAGCCCGGCCCCCTGTATCCAGCCTTCCTGCAGTGCGCGAATGAGCGCAGTCTCATCCACCACCGGACCCCTCGACATGTTGATGAGGAAGCTGGAGGGCTTCATTTTGCGCAGTTCGCCCTCGCCGACCAGATGATGCGTCTGCTTGTTAAGTGGGCAGCAGATGCTGACGAAGTCGGACTCCCTCAGGACGGTGTCCATATCGACCATCTGCACGGTGACGTCGGACAGGTCCCGGGGTCTGACGAACGGGTCGTACGCAAGATGCTTCATCTCCAGCGGCGACGTCAGTCTGAAGACCTCGTGGCCGATGTTGCCGACGCCGATTAAACCGAGCGTTCTGCCGACAAGCCCGATGCCATGGTGCCTGGCGCGCTCCCCCCATCGGCCTTCTCTGATTAGCCGGTCCTTCAGACGCAGCCTGGTGCTTAGTGCCAGGATGAAGGTCAGGATTGCGGACGCGACGGGTCGCCGGACTGCATCGCGTGTGATGCACAGCGCTACACCTGCCGCCGTGAGGGCAGGGACGTCGACCATGTCGTATCCTACCCCGAAGCGATGTACGCACAGCAACCGGTCGTTGCCCTTCAGACTGTCGGCTGTCCACTTCGGTGTGAGGCTGAAAACCATGTCGTAGCCTTCGAGCTGCTGCGGCGTGACTTCGTCCAGGTGTTCGGGAAAGAGGCTGTATTCGACACCTCGTATGTCATCGAGAAGCTTGAGTCCGGGCCCCGGGGC
>CAZKHH010000149.1:0-2515 GCA_964552485.1 uncultured Dehalococcoidales bacterium
GGTATCGGTTCCTATCCCGATGCCGCAGAGAGTTGATCACCCGTTCGTACCGGGCAAGTAGGTCATCGACCGGGCTTGCGCCGGCAGCGACCAGTCTCTTCGTAACCGCAGGCTGCGAGATGTGAAGTATAGAGGCCGACTCTGCCTGAGTCCGGCCCTGCAGATGCAGCAGCAACGCCTCGGCCTGCGGTCGCGACCAGTTCGCCGCGAAGCCTTCCAGCAACGAACATTCCACGTCCAGCTCGGCATCGACCCCGGGCCACGGAGTGCGTACCAGAAGGCGTCGCCCGCGGCCCTTCATACCATCGAGCGTCTTGCCGGATCTCCGGAAGGCATCGCCGTCGCCTGCCGCACCTTGCTCCTCGGGAAGGTAGTCCACCGTTCCAATGCCGATGGCGATATACGCATCGAGCGCCTCACTCCGTCTTCTCACCTCAATGCCGGAACGGAGTTTGGCACGAATGACAAGGGCTGCCTTCAACGCCAATGCAGGATCGGCCAGCACTCCCTGGAAGCTGTCGCCGCGATGAATAGTGAATGGCGTCGCCACGGACCCGACTATCTCATCTACGGCCTTGAATGTGTCTTCGAGAACGTTCACAAGGGTGCTCCACCGCTCGCCCCGGAGCCGGGACGAGTGGACAACGTCCCCAGTAATCACCGCGTACAGCTTCTGTCCCGTCATTTTCACGGCATAGTACTCTCGCCCGCAATACTGTTTCAATAGCAACCGGCTCCACGAAGGAAAATCACACCACGTTACGGTACTATAGGCACAAGCTAATTCCGTACATGCGTACCGACTGGAGGAAAGCCGATGTCAACTGAACGCACTGAATACCTGTTCGGCATGGAGGCCCAGAAAGGCCGCTGGTTCTTCATCGCCGCAGGATTTCTCATCAACATCTGCCTTGGTAGCGTCTACGCGTACAGCGTTTTCAGAAACCCGGTACAGGAGTTGTTCAATACGACGTCGTTTGAGAGCGGCCTGCCCTTCATGGTCTTTCTCGCGACGTTCGCGGTGCTGATGTTTTTCGGCGGCCGACTGATAGGCACGATAGGGCCGCGTAAGGTGGGCATCATCGGAGGTTCCCTCGTCGGCGCAGGCTGGATACTGTCCGGCATACTGCCCCAGGCAGTGCCGAGCATCTGGAGTCTCGTATTGACATACGGTGTTCTCGGCGGCGCCGGCGTCGGACTCTCATACGGTGGACCGCTCGCGGTAGCGACCCGGTGGTTTCCCGACAAGAAAGGCCTCGCGGTCGGCCTTACCATCGCCGGTTTCGGCGGCTCGCCGTTCGTGACCGCCAATCTCGCCCGACCTCTCATCGCGGCCAATGGGCCGCTGACCACCTTCCTCATCCTGGGCATCGCGTTCCTGGTCATCGTTATCCTGCTGTCAACACTGCTCAGGTTCCCTTCAGCCGACTGGCGGCCGGCCGGGGTCTCAGCGGGCCCTACCGTCATCAAGAGAGTCGAAATCGACACGCACACGATGGTCCGGACATCCACCTTCTGGGGGCTATTCCTCGCCTACACGATCGGGTGCCTCGCCGGCCTCATGGCGATCGGGATATCGAGCCCCGTTGCCACCGAGGTCATCGGAATAGATGTGGGGACAGCGGCGATGCTCGTTGGCGTGTTCGCCATCTTCAATGGTTCGGGGCGCCCTCTTTTCGGCGCACTGACCGACCGTCTCACGCCCAGACGTGCCGCAACTCTATCCATGATTGTCATCGCCGCAGCGTCGCTGCTCATGGTCCGGGCGTCTGAAGGTTCTGTGGCCATCTATGTACTGTGCTTCGCCGTTCTGTGGCTCTGTCTCGGAGGCTGGCTGGCTATCGCTCCGACCTCGACGGCCACGTTCTTCGGAACGAAGAACTACGCGCGGAACTACGGTGTGGTGTTTTTCGCGTACGGGCTTGGTGCAATCCTGGCGAATATCATTTCGGGGCAATCGGTCGACCTCTTCGGCAACTACAACACAGCGTTCATGATTGTGGCAGGTCTTGCGGTCGCCGGAGCGGTCCTCTCGTTCACCCTGTTGAAACCACCTGCCGAGGCATGACACGGACACGAAGGCATTCGTGGTTCAGCAAGATGAGAACGCCCGACGGGATCCCGTCGGGCGTTCCAGTTGTTAGAAGCCTGCCGTCAGGAGGCTGAGGCTTCGAACTCCGCCTTCAGTCTCTGGTAATTCTGGAGGTTCTCAGACATCATCTCGCGGATGGGCAGACCATACGGACACCGTTCCTCACACAGACCGCAATCCGTGCAGCCGCTGACCTTTTCCATGGCAGCCGCCAGTATCCCTGAGAAGGCGCTCTCAGGCGGCATCCGTCTCACGATTGTCGGAGACACCATGATGGTGGATATAGGGATGTCAGCCGTGCACGGCTGACAGTAATCGCAGCGCCTGCAAAACCGGTTGCCCAGTTCCTTCCGGATGCGCTCCATCTGCGCATTGTCCGCGTTGGTCAACTGAGTATCACCTCGCGCTATCTCCATTATTTCA
>CAZKHH010000150.1:0-2502 GCA_964552485.1 uncultured Dehalococcoidales bacterium
GCACCTCCGATGAGTACTTTGACCTCATCCCGCAAGCCTGCGTCCTGCAAAGCACGAATGGTATCGGACATGTATGTCATAGTGATTGTGAGAAGCGCGGACATCGCCACCAGGTCGGCATGCACCTCCCGCGCAGCGGATACAAAGACATCGGATGGAACATCTGTTCCAAGGTCCTCGACAACGAAACCGTTGCTCTCGAGCATGAGCTTCACCAGGTTCTTTCCAATGTCGTGCATATCGCCTTCCACCGTGCCCAACACGACGGTGCCCTTACTCTGGCGTTCATTCACGGCGAAGTGCGGTGTGAGAACATCCACGCCGGCGTTCATCGCACGACAGGCAACAAGCACCTCGGGAAGAAAGACGGTCCCGTCTCTAAAGCTCTGTCCCAATGCTTCAAGTCCGGGAACAAGACCGTCGTTCAGGATAACGGATGCGGGAGTACCTTCGTTCAGCGCCTCGGAGACGAGAGTCGTTACTTCGGACTCTCCTCCATCTGCAACGGCCCGGGCAATTCGTGTGAGCGTGTTGTCCATCGTTCCTCACTTTCTATGAAGCTACGCAGGCAGTTGACTCTACACCACCGTCGACCACTGCGCAAGCCACTCAAGTCCTACACAGTATCATGGCTGTTTCTAGAACAGGCGACGGGTCAGGCATGCCAGACCCCTACAAATACCACCCACCACCACCATCAACGGCACGTTTCCATATGCCACAGAAACTGCTCTACGGTATGCATTACGAACAGACCAAAGCACTCACGCACGCACAGTCACCCTCTAACCGTTTACCCCTTGAACCGTCCAACTGTTCAACTGTCTAACCCTGAAACGCACAAGGCCACCACTCGCGAAGAACGACTCTCTGCTGGTACTATGTGTAGATGAAATACCGCGCTCTCATCTCCGACCTCGATGGCACGCTTCTGAATACCCTCAAAGACCTCGCCGATGCCGTCAATTACGTTCTGGCCCAGTACGGATTCCCCGGCCGTAGCCTCGACGAATACAGGCAGTTCGTCGGGGACGGACGCCGACCCCTTGCCATGAGAGCCTTGCCCGAAGACCAGCGGACGGAAGAGATGATCGACCGGATGTCCGCCCGCATACGTGAGGAGTATGCGAAGCGACTCTTCGACACGACCCGGCCTTACCACGGCATTCCCGACATGCTGGATGCACTCGTGGAAAAGGACGTCCGTATCGCCGTCCTCACAAACAAGCCTCACGATACCGCCGAGATGATGCTGCTTCGACTCCTTCCTGCGTGGTCGTTCGAGGTGATTACAGGCGAGTCGATTGACACCCCACGTAAGCCCGATCCGACCGGCGCGCTGCGTATCGCCACGCGCATGGACATACCGCCGGGCGAGTTCGTCTTCCTGGGCGACTCCGGCATCGACATGCAGGCGGCCAATGCAGCCGGCATGTATGCGGTCGGCGCACTGTGGGGCTTCCGCGACCGCGAGGAGCTTCTCTCCACCGGGGCGCAGCTTGTTATTGAACACCCACGCGAAGTGGTCAGTCTGTTCGACGGCCAGTAACCACCGTTCATCCGAACCCCAGTTGCTCACCCGAGCAGACGCGTTGCCGCGAGGCCCGTGAAGATTGCCAGAATCAGGCTCAGCATCGTTCCAACCAGTACGTATTCGGCCTGCCTGCGGTCGTTATGTCCGGTTACCTCGCCTATCCGCAATATGGATTTCGCCGCGATGAGGAATCCGATGGCCTCAAACCTGTTCAGAAACACGAACGTGACCACCAGGACCCGTTCGAGTCGGCCTATCCACAGACCTGCCCCACTCAGTCCATTTGCTGAGGCAGCGGCCTCGTCACGCCAGCGCTGTGTGAGCCGGCCAACGATGATGCCACACGGCCAGATGACGATGGCGTACGCGACCGCGATTATCCAGAAGGTGTCGCCCCGCAGGAGGTTGACCAGGTACACGGTCGCGCCACCACGCCCGGAGCCGAGCAGGATGAACCAGATGAGCACCAGCACGGCAAGGTGTCCCGCCTGGTCGAGCAACGATACCTCCCGGTCAGCCTTCCGCGGCCCAAGTGCGTCCGACAGAAGGTGCACCATGAATACGACCGGAAGTATCCATGCGGCGCTCCACCGGCCTGCCAGCACGTATGTCAGTCCGGCCGCGACGAGTGCATGAGCGTATGTCCGTGCATCACGCAGCGGTGCAACAGGTTGCCGTCCGAACCGCGATCGCAGAACGGGATCGAGTGCGAAGTCGATCAGCAGGTGCGCTGCTATCAGCCTGAGCAAAAGCGCTAATTGAAGGTCCATCAGCCTGCGTTCCTCTGAACCGTACTATTTACCTCCGGAGGTTATATAAGGTATCTAAAAGCCCTGGTAGTTATACCACCGCATTATAACTTCTGAGACTCATAAATACGCATCTGTTATCGGGCTCCGTCAGGATAAGTCGTGGTATCGGTTCCTATCCCGATGCCGCAGAGAGTTGATCACCCGTTCGTACCGGGC
>CAZKHH010000151.1:0-2484 GCA_964552485.1 uncultured Dehalococcoidales bacterium
GGCGTGGCGGGCACGTGCAACGTGCCCCTACGCGAAACACCCGCCACCACCCGGACGGCCACGATGCATGGTGGCCTTACATCCGGACTACGGGCAGGGTGGCGGGAACCGTTCAACTCGCAAACCGTGAAACTCGCGAACGCCAGCCTCCGGCTGGTCAACCGTCAAACCGTCGAACCTGAAAACCCTCAGACTATGGCCTCCGGGCGGACGCATGCACCCTTGCACAATTGCCGGTCGGCCGGAACGCGGTATAAATGCGTCTCGCCAAAAAAGTACGAGTGAGGCTGGAATTCCGGGCACCGGACAAGGCATAATACGCTGTGTTGTGCTGCATCCGGGAGCGCCTTGCATGTATCGCTGCCTGACGTTTCCCCGGACCACCCGCAGGGCCGCCGGATTGTTCCACATGGCGACTGCTGCTGCGCGTTGATGGCTGGCCGGCGGACCGCGGTGCGACCGCACTGATGCTCGATTGTGCCTGAATGCATGAAAGCGAGATCCCCGGGGTTGGAAGGGTTGTGCGCCGAAGTGTGCATGTCCACGCCCCCCTTTCTATAGAAGTCCAAAGAAAAGGAGTGTTAAGAAATGGCTGAGTTCGAACTTGATTGCCTTGGAGAAGCGTGTCCGGTGCCCCTGGTTCGCACACAGAAGGAGATGGAGAAGATGGGCATAAATGACGTGATTGTCATCCACATCGACCATTCCTGTGCGATGAAGAACGTTCCTGACTGGGCCCGCGGTGTCGGCCACAATGTCGAGATTGACGAAGTCGGTGAAGGTGAGTGGGACATTGTCATCGAGAAACTGAAGTAGCCGGAGAAGATGCAATGGACGAAGAGAAGAAACGGTATCCGTTCCACGAGCTCTACCTGAAGAAGGAATGGAGCTATGTCACCGGCGCTGTGCTGCTGTCCGTCCTCGCCATCGCCCTTGTGACCGTAACAGGTAATGCCTGGGGCGTCACCGGTCCGTTTGCGATTTGGGGCGGAAAGTTCCTTGAACTAATCGGCATCAACGCTGATTCCTGGTCTGTGTACTCCGGAGGACTGAGCAGTTATCAGTTCTGGAAGAGTACGCCATCGATTACCGACCTTGGCATCGTCCTTGGCGCCCTGGTAGCGGTCCTGCTCGCCGGTCAGTTCAAGCTCAAGAAGATCAAGAGCGGCAAGAACGTCGCCGCGGCTGTGGTCGGAGGGTTGTTGATGGGTATCGGAGCGCGCTTCGCGCTCGGCTGTAACATCGGAGCGATGTTCAGCGCGCTGCCAGCGTTTTCGCTGCACGGTTGGGTCTTCTTTTTCTCGATATTCGCCGGTGCAGCCCTTGGCAGCCAGCTACTGAAGAAGTACTTCATGTAGGAGACATTGAGACACATGAGTGAAGCATCCGCAACATCAATACGCCGCCGTGCGTCGACGAAACCCAGGGAAACCCCTGAGCAGCGGCGCCGCAAGCGGAACATGCAGATAACGCTCGGTATAGTCCTGCTCGCCGTATTCGTCGGCATCGGGTTCTACAGCCAGAGCGTCAACCCCAACGGGGCTTTCATCTGGGCCATAGGCCTGGGCTTCGGCTACGTGCTGCAGCGCTCCCGGTTCTGTTTCACAGCGTCGCTGAGGGACCCCGTGCTGACCGGCGGCACCGCTCTAACCAAAGCGGTCATCATCGCGTTCGCGATTTCCTCGATCGGATATCTCGCATTGCAGATGAGGGCCACCGGCATGGGTCTTGAGAACCTCGGGACCGACGGCCTCGAGAGCGCGACACTTCTTTCCGGCAATATCAAGGATGTGGGCGTGCACACCGTGCTCGGCGGTTTTCTGTTCGGCATGGGTGCCGTGATTGCCGGTGGCTGTGCGTCCGGCACGCTGATGCGCGTGGGCGAGGGCTTTGTCCAGCAGTGGATCGCCATCGTCTTCTTCATCGCGGGTTCTGTGATTGGCGTACTGCTCGTGCCCTTCCTGAAAGCTTCTGGATTCCTGTACCAGAGTGGTGCGGTGTATCTTCCGGAGCTGTTTGGCAGTTGGGCGGTCGCGATTCTCGTGCAGTTCGGCATACTCTTTGGCGTGTACATCCTCGCCGACTGGTATGGGAAAAAGAAGGAAGGCGAGTTGTAGCTATGCAGAAGAAAATCGAGCACTATGACGTGGTGGTCGTCGGGGGCGGACCCGCCGGCATGACGGCCGCCCTTTACGCGGGACGAGCCCGCCTCAAGACCCTGCTTATCGAGAAGTCGCTCATCGGCGGGATGGCTACTTACACAAGCGAGATTGCCAACTACCCTGGATTCCCTGAACCCATCGATGGCACTGAGCTGATGAAGACGTTCGATAAGCAGTTCCGCAGATTCGGCGTCGACGTGAAGCTCACCGACGTGAAGGGAATCAGCCTTGGTTCCTGCGACACTAAGGTGGTATCCACGTTCCGTACAGACTACGTGGCCAAGTCTGTGGTGGTCGCCACGGGCAACAAGCCACGACTGAC
>CAZKHH010000152.1:0-2472 GCA_964552485.1 uncultured Dehalococcoidales bacterium
GCGAGCTGGGTTCAGACCGTCGTGAGACAGGTCGGTCTCTATCCGCTGTGGGCGCTGGAGATTTGAGAGGAGCTCTCCCTAGTACGAGAGGACCGGGAGGGACAGACCTCTGGTGTGCCAGTTGTTCCGCCAGGAGCACCGCTGGGTAGCTATGTCTGGATGGGATAAGCGCTGAAAGCATCTAAGTGCGAAGCCCACCTCAAGATGAGATCTCCCACTGGGTTAACCAGGTAAGGTCGCAGGAAGACCACCTGCTTGATAGGCGGCATGTGTAAGCACAGTAATGTGTTTAGCTGAGCCGTACTAATGACCGAGGCCTTGACCTATATCAAGTCGGACACAAAACGTATATTCCACCGAACGCATAACGCGTTGCGTCGCGGGGTAGAGCAGTGGAAGCTCGTCGGGCTCATAACCCGGAGGTCGTCGGTTCGAATCCGACCCCCGCTACCAACTTGAGAATCCAGGGGGCTCACGAAAGTGAGCCCCTTTTCTTTTTGCGCCGGTCGCGCTATCGTCCGCGTCAAGGTTGTGGAATGTCACATGATTCAAGCGTAAGGAAGCTGCTCGTACTGTTCGGCGATCAGCTTGACACTCGGTACCTGTCTGACGCCGGGCTCGAGCGGGAACGTGACGCAGTAGCCCTCTTTGAGGTCGCTGACGAGTCACACCATGTCCGCAGTCACTTCCAGCGGACCGTCCTCTTCCTGTCGGCTATGAGGCACTCCGCTGCGGCACTGCGTGAAGACAAATGGCGCGTACATTACGTGCACCTCAATGATGAAGGCAATGCGGGCACCCTTGAAGTGGAGATACCGCGCGCAATCAGCGTTCTTAACCCAGAGGAACTCGTGTTCGTGCATCCGGGAGAGATGCGCATTCGCGAGATGGTGGAACGGGTCGCGGGTGATGCGTCAATCCCGTGCGTTTCAATGCCCGACTCGCACTTCCTTACCGATCTTGCTCAATTCAATGACTGGGCGAGCGGACGGCGCGAGATGCGCATGGAGCACTTCTACCGGGAACAACGGCGTCGTCTCGGGATTCTCGTGGATGACTCCGGCGCGCCGGAAGGAGACCGGTGGAACTACGACAAGGAAAACAGGAAGCGTTTCAGCGCTGCCCCCAACGCTCCTGAGCCTCCTTCCTTCATGCCGGACGAAACGACTCAAACCGTGATTCACACTGTGCGGTCGCTTCTCCCCGATCTTCCAGGCTATCAGAATGACTTCCGCTGGGCTGTGACCCGTGAACAGTGGCTTGGTGTGCTCGATGATTTCGTGCTCCAGCGGCTGCCTGTGTTCGGCGAGTACGAAGATGCCATGTGGGAGGGCGAATCAACCCTTTTTCATTCGGTTCTTTCAGCAGGGCTTAACCTCAAACTGCTCCGCCCATGTGAAATTGTCGATGCGGCGCTCTCGGCATATGAAGATGGCCATGCGCCGCTCAACTCGGTCGAGGGGTTCGTACGGCAGGTAATTGGCTGGCGCGAGTTCATACGCGGTGTGTACTGGCATGAAGGGGCTGACTACGGCGATAGGAACAACCTTGACCAGCATGGCAGCCTTCCCTGGTTCTATTGGGACGGTGATACCGACATGCAGTGCATGAGTGATGTCCTCCACAGCGTTCTGACCCGCGGGTACGCACACCACATCCCCCGTCTCATGGTCACAGGGAATTTCGCTCTCATTGCGGGGGTCCGCCCGCAGGAGGTCGCGGACTGGTACCTCGGCATGTACGTGGACGGCGTCGACTGGGCGACCCGGCCGAATGTGCTCGGCATGACGATGTTCGCCGATGGAGGAGTTGTCGCAAGCAAGCCTTACGCGGCTAGTGGCAAGTACATTAATCGCATGAGCAACTACTGCAGCCGATGCGTCTATGATGTCCGCTCGCGCACGAGCGAACGGGCTTGTCCCTTCAATGTGTTCTACTGGGACTTCCTTCTTCGTAACGGGCACCGCTTTGCTGCAAGTCCACGTATGGCACTCATGGTGCGTACGGCACAGCGTATAGACGGGAACGAGAGGAAAGCAATCGACTCGGCGTCGGACAGGCTGCGCGAACGATTTGGCATCTGAGAACTGCAATCACCCACATCATTCCGACGTGAGCAGGCAGACAGGGAAAGCCGCGAAAGCTTCAGAAAGGTGTATGGACCCGTTAAGGCTCTTGACCGTGCGACCGCTCAGAGACTCCTGGAACAGCTTCCGGCTATTGCGTGGCAAAGCTACAGTCTCTTTCTTCCAGACATGTTCGCCAAGAGGCAGCTTGTGCTCTCCCGTCAGCGCAACTGTGAGGCGGGGCACAATGATGATGGCAGATGAATCAGCATCCTGTCGCATGAAGGCGCATACGTGCTCTTGCGCACGCCCCGACGCCGTTAATGGGATGTAAGAGCCTCGCCGGAAGAGGGCTTCGTGGGCGCTGCGAGTGTTCAGCGCCTTCCAGATTGTGTATAGCTTGCTA
>CAZKHH010000153.1:0-2434 GCA_964552485.1 uncultured Dehalococcoidales bacterium
GTACTCATAGCGATGGCATTACTGCGCAAGCCCCGGGTCCTGATAGCAGATGAACCGACGACGGCGCTGGATAGGGCCACAAGACTGCAGTCGCTCTCCATGCTTCGTGCGCTCAACGGGATGCTCAGCATGGTGGTAATAAGCCATGATGTCGAAGCTATCAGGACTATGTGCGACCGTGTGGCGGTTATGTATGCCGGCCGGATTGTTGAGCGCGGTCCAGAGTCGGAGGTTCTCGTGCGGCCTCGACATCCATACAGTCGACTTCTCATCGCCGCGCAGAAGCGCACAAGGGGGGAACCTCTAGCGATGGTGACATCTGAGACGGCGGACCTCACCGCTGACACAGGTGGCTGTCCGTATCTCAGGGCGTGTGCTGAGGCGCTTCCTGAATGCGCTGTACAGATTCCCACTGAGCGCGAAGTCGATGGAGTCAGGGTTGCGTGTCATTTCTACCGAGCGGAGGACGCGGGATGCTGAAGGTGCGCAATCTGCGAAAGCACTACGTAGTGCGCCACGGGCCGTTGGGCCGGTTCCAGCACCCGGACCATCTTATCCGTGCAGTCGATGATGTCTCCTTTACGGTCGACTCCGGCGAAGTGTTCGGAATCGTCGGTGAAAGCGGTTCCGGAAAGACGACGCTTGCGAGGACGGTTCTTCGGCTGTGCTGCGCGCAGGGTGGCAGCGTGCTCTATGAAAGCATGGAAGTGCTGAGTGCGGACTCCAACCAGATGAAGAAGTTTCGACGAGAGGTGCAACCGATATTTCAGGATGCGGACTCAACGCTCGATCCCCGTCAGCACGTACGGTCAATACTAGAGGAACCGCTGCTGATTCACGGTTGGTACGATGCCCCGGGCCGGCGTTGCGCTATTGACGCCGTTGCTTCGCAGGTGAACCTGTCCCGAGAACTCCTCTCGAGGCATCCTTCGGAGCTTTCGGGTGGCCAGCGTCAACGTGTTGCGATGGCGCGCGCGCTTCTGCTCGAGCCGCGACTGATAATAGCGGATGAGCCGACCTCCGGGCTCGATCCCATCGTTGGAACGCAGATACTTGCCCTTCTGTTGAAGCTGAGGGCACAGCACGGATTGTCGCTTGTCCTCATCTCTCATGACCTTGAGACTGTCGCGTATGCTGCCGACCGGGTCGGAGTCATGTATCGCGGTCGCCTTGTCGAGAAGGTTGGCGGCGATGACTTCCGCGACGGAGCACGTCATCCGTATACACGTTACCTTCTCGGGCTGGAAGCGATGGCGGATATACCTGTACTGGAAGAAGGGGTGCATGAGCACGCGCACGCGTTGGAAGATGCCTGTCCGTATTTGCACGCCTGCCCGCATCACCGGCCAGAGTGTCACGATGTGGTGCCGCCATTCATCGAAATAGCTCCCGGTCACACGCTCGCGTGCCATCTGGCACGCTGAAAGGGACCGGTTCCTACACTGATCCGCCGGGAGATGCGGTGGTCCTCTGTGTGGTCACGCCGCTGCGTACCTGTTGTGGGTGATAGTGTATTCGTAGAGGCGAGACATTCCTCGCCCGTCGCCTTGTTACCGGTGCAATCTGTGCTTGCCGAGCCGATTGAATTGCCCACAGTCAATCCAGTGGGCGGTTCATGTCAGTTCCCTCTACTCTTTCCTGCGCAGTTTGCGGTAGTACGACCTGGATAGATACAGGCCCGCCGCCGGGTTGTGACCGAATACGCGGTCCTTTGCGATAAGGACCGTTGTGGGCGCATCTGCGTACTTGAAGAACAGGGAGTCATGGCCAACGCACAATCCGACAACGATGTTGAACTCGCTATTGGCCTCGTTTAGCAGCTTCGCCTGGGCGACGGGATTGCACATGGTCTCCCACGTGTTCGGGCCGGCAATCTTCTGGTCTTTAGTGAGGCCGATGGACTCCTTTGGAACGCCACCCGCTTTGCAGCAGACTGATACGACCTCGAACCCTCTACGAGCGAGTATCTCGTCCAGGGTTTTCGCCTCTTCCCTCAGCCCGGCGCAGAAGGCGATGCCCAACCGCTTGTATCCCATCTTCTTCGCAAACTGGGCCACTTCTTCCACCCGTGGATTACGCGGTGTCATGCCCTCCGGCAGGTGCATGTAGCACTCGTATTCCTGGATGGATGCCTGTCTGGCGAACTCCGCCACATCCGGCTTCTCATACTCGGCGTGCACAGACTCAAACAGTTCCTGCATCGTACGGGTCGGGCAGTCGTCGGGCCCCTCCATATGATGCTCGGTGTGGCAGACGATGCGTTCGCAGTTCGCGCACGTGAATTCGTGTTGCATGGCTGTTCCCTCCGCGATAGATATATAGAATGGACCCTGTCGTCCAGGCACGTAGCTAGCTGAGTTCGCGGCTCTTCAAGATTATCCCATCTTGCGCCCGGACACGATGAATGTGAACCGGTAGCGCGTGAGCTGAAGGT
>CAZKHH010000154.1:0-2389 GCA_964552485.1 uncultured Dehalococcoidales bacterium
ATCGCCCCTGTCCGAATTCCTGGGGCCACCTCACTATGGCGGATTCCTTTACCGTCTGATGCCCGGTCGGAGAGCGTGGAATTCGCGCTCTGTGAGCGTGTGAAGGAACTCAACTGCCTCTACATGATCTCGCAGCTTGCGGAACGTCACATGTATTCAATCGACGACCTGCTGCGGGACATCGTAGAGCTGTTGCCACAGTCGTGGCAGTACGCGGATGTAGCCTGCGCCAGAATCCTTTTCAAGGGGAAGTCTTACACAAGCTCAGGACTCAGAGTTACCCCCTGGCGCCAATCTTCGCGCATCTACGAGTATCATGAGGCAGTAGGAGAGTGCACTATCTTCTACCTTGAGGAGCGACCCCCGGCCGATGAAGGACCGTTCCTGAAGGAGGAGCGCGCCCTGCTTGATGCCGTAGCCGAGCAGATCGGTATCATCGCCACTCGCATTTCAGCGGACTTGGAACTGCAGCAGACGAACCACCAACTGGCGCTGGAGCGCGAGGCGTTGCAGGAAGCCAATATCGCGCTGCGCGCAGTTCTGACCAGGATCGAGCATGAGAAGCAGGAGATCCACCATGACATACGTACAAATGTCGACAGGATTGTGATGCCAATGCTTCACGCTCTTGCACGGCAACTGACGCCGTCCCAGCAGAAGTACCTTGAATTGCTTGGAACAAACCTCGAGGACATCGCCTCGCCATTCACAAACCGCCTGTCGCAATCGTGCCACATGCTGACGCCGACCGAACTGGCCATCTGCAACATGATTCGAAATGGCTTGAGAACACGAGAGATTGCCGAGTTGCGCGGAGTTTCCGAGGCTACCATCAATCACCACCGGGAGAAGATACGGCGCAAACTGAAGCTCACCAACAACGACGCCAACCTGGCGACCTTTCTGCAGATCGGGTGGCAGGGAGTCGAGGCAGCAGATGAACAGAATGCAGGACCATTCCCGGGCTGTGCAATCGACAGAAGCGTTTGAATCCTCGGAACCCCGCTGGCACGATTCTCATCTTCCAACTCCCGTAAGCCCATCGCTTATCTCCAATGCCTCGAAGCTATCCACCTTCATTTCCGGCGCCGAACGGGCGACTCTGCAGCGAATCGGGCAGCAGAAGTGATTGACCGTGGAGCCTCCAGAACCCAACGCTACCTCACAATCTACAGAAGGTTATCGGGCCGTCAAAGATTCTGCGAATGCAATGACCGGAAGCGATACCGATGGCTTGAACAACAAGGCAGCGGCCGAGGCAGGCAATCTCGGCTACATGCTGTGCGCTTTGCGCGCTTTGATGAACACTGCACCGAGCAGCAAGACCGCTACTAATGCGGACCCGGCCCAGACTGCGTTGTCTCGCAGCCGGCCAGAAGACAGCCAAGGGTACTTGTGTTCATCTGGCCATGAGCCTTGCGCCAGGCTCGTGACCGTGACGACTGCCGGACTAGTTGCCGTGCTGTGATAGCGCACCCTACCCACTACGTGATGAGTGCCCTCAATCGCTCCAGAGGTGTCCCAGGTGTCGCTGAGAGTAACCGTCGCACCCGGAGCGAGTGACGTCACTGCATGTGTGAACTCTTCGACCACTTCGCCGGTCGCATCAGGGACACTGACGACGGCCGTACCGTCGAGCGTTACGGTGCCGGTATTCTTGAACACCATGGCTATGGTTATCTCGTCGCCTGCCTCAAATTCCACCGGCGATACCTCAAACGACGATATCTCGCCCGCACGTATTCCAATCTGAAGGTCAACAATCGACCGATCGAGCACATTCCCGTTTGCTTCGCGGACGTCGATTGCCATCCCATACCTGCCCGCTGGCGTACCGCCGCTGTCCCAGGCCAGCTTCACAGATCCCAACCCACTCAAACCACCCACGTACTCCAAAGGCAGCGAGTCCACCATCTCGCCCGACGACTCATCGAGCAGGATCGCCTCGATGTAAAGGTCCTCTGCTCCGGCTTCACCTGCGTTACGCAGCCATACCTCTATCGCTACGGGATCGCCCTCCGCGTACGCATGTCGATCGGTCGCCACCGACAGTATCTCTACCGTTGATGTGGTGATATCGATATCAAGACTGTAATCCTGATAGAAGCGTGCCTCGGTTGTCTCCTGGTTGTAAGCGAACGGGTAAAGCCTGATGGCCAGAGTGGAACTGCCGTCCTGGTTCTCCTCCACACCCCAGTCATACTCCACCTGTGGCCACCAGTCCAAGGGGTCACCCGCCTGCGAAGTCGGAGAATCATCGCTCCCGATCACTGCCCGTTCGAACTCCGGAATATCAAGTCCGTAAGTTACCACAGCCTCCGACCTGTCCGCCAGGCGCACATCCTGGACCCGTTGACCCGCCGGGTAATCAAGGTACACGTCATAGACA
>CAZKHH010000155.1:0-2361 GCA_964552485.1 uncultured Dehalococcoidales bacterium
GTCGCCTCGCGTTACGCCGACCTAATATACGACGGACTCTGGTTCAGCGGACTGAGGGGCAACCTTGCCGCGTTCGTCGACAGTACGCAGGAGTACGTGACAGGAACCGTAAGGGTAAAACTCTTCAGGGGCACCTGCACCGTCGTCGGGCGGACATCGCCATACTCCCTGTACGATCTTGGGCTTGCGACGTATGACAAGGGAGACACATTCGACCAGTCTGACTCGCCCGGCTTCATCAGGTTATGGGGCCTGCCAAGCCGCATCCAGGCACGGGCGCAGAGCACTTTCGGTGGCACACAATAATGCTGGAATCGAAAAGCGGCGACGTCCAGCAATACGTCGGCTCACTGGAGTTCGACCGGCGCCTGTATGCATACGACATCAAGGGCAGCATCGCACACGCGCGCATGCTGGGTCGTCAGGGCATCATTCCCGACGACGACGCGCAGACACTGGTCCGCGGACTTGAAGCCGTGCTCGAGGAACTCAACCGCGACGTCTTCAGGTTCAAGCCCTCGGATGAAGACATTCACATGGCCATCGAGGCGCGCCTCTTCGAGCTGGTCGGCGAGGCGGCGGGCAAGCTTCATACGGGCCGGTCGCGAAATGACCAGATAGCGCTTGACGTACGCATGTACCTGCGCGACGAGATTGCGGCGACGCGCAGCGCTCTCAAAAGATTACGCGCAGCGATTCTGGGATTGGCTGAAAAGAACGACAGCGTCGTCATGGCGGGCTATACCCACCTTCAGCAAGCACAGCCGGTGCTCTTCGCGCATCACATGCTCGCCTACTTTGAAATGTTCGGCCGGGATGACGAGCGACTTGAAGACTGCAGGGGACGCCTCGATGTCATGCCGCTGGGCAGCGGAGCACTCGCCGGTGCGCCCTACCCTCTCGACAGGGAGTGGGTCGCTTCGCAACTGGGCTTCTCACGCATCAGCGCCAACAGCATGGATGCTGTGGCGGACCGCGACTTTGTCGCGGAATATATCTCCTGCGCATCTATCATCATGATGCACGTCTCACGCCTTGCCGAGGAACTCATCCTGTGGTCGAGCACGGAGTTCGGCTTCATTACTCTCGGAGACGGATTCACAACAGGCTCGAGTCTCATGCCACAGAAGCGCAACCCGGATGTTGCGGAGCTTGCGAGAGGCAAGACGGGAAGGGTGTACGGACACCTTATAGCCATCCTCACAACATTGAAAGCCCTGCCGCTCACGTACAACCGTGACCTGCAGGAAGACAAGGTATACCTCTTCGACACGGTGGACACGATTAAGGCGACTCTCACCATCTGCGCAGACATGGTCGCCTCGGTCCGGCTCATGCCGGAGCGTATGAAGGGCTCAATCCAGGACTACGTGCTCGCGACCGACATTGCAGACTACCTCGTGCGACGGGGGGTGCCCTTCAGAGAGGCACACGGGATTTCGGCACGTGTGAGTGCCTACGCGAGAGAGGAAGGAAGACCGCTCGCGGAATTGAGACTGGACGAGTACCAGCGCTTCTCAGACCGGTTCGAGGACGACATCCTGGGCCTTACGGTGGAGGAATCAATCGCGGCCCGGACCGTCACAGGTGGCACCGCGCCATCACGCGTCGCCGAAGCACTCGAAGAAGCACACCGCTCTCTTGAGCCGGCATAACGTGCGCCGCGGACACAGAAATGCAACCTTGCGGTTGCATATTTGCCAATCCGTCTGACCGACCAGCTACACTATGCGTGTGTCTTATAGTACGTTCGAAGACAGCGGGTGCATATTCGTACGGAATACTCAGTCCCCTCGATGAGGAGATTGGTTCTGTGAACGTTCGGCATCCAGCGCCTGCGAGTATGACGCTTGGAGTGACTCACCTTGTTTCCGTACATCGGACGCTTGCCACAGATGTCACATTTCATGCTTGCGTACCTGCTTTACCTTTGTAATCTTACGGGTTAGAATAGCATGTTACCACGAACACCCACTCGCGGCAAGGCTCCCATATGAGTACAACGAAGACGAAGTGTGTTGACGGGAAGGCCTTTAAGAAGATGTTTTCCGCGGGTACGCGGTGGCTTGAGCGCGCCGTACCCGACATCAATGCAATAAATGTGTTTCCCGTGCCGGATGGCGACACCGGCACCAACATGCTCCTGACCATGAGGTCGGCTGTCGAGGAGACCAACGGAGCGGACGGTCCGGTGGGCCAGATCAGCCGTTCGATGGCCTACGGGGCCCTGATGGGCGCCCGGGGCAACTCGGGCGTGATTCTGTCACAGTTCTGGCGGGGAATAGCCGACGCGCTTGAAGGAAAACAGACTCTCCATGGCAAAGACCTCGCCCACGCGCTCCAGAAAGCATCTGATACCGT
>CAZKHH010000156.1:0-2350 GCA_964552485.1 uncultured Dehalococcoidales bacterium
AACAAGGACCGCGTCGTGCCGGTCGGCACGCGCGCCCTGGCCTGGGTGGAGAAGTACATCGACGACGTGCGCCCGTTGCTCGTGATCGACCCGACCGAGAAGACGCTCTTCCTCACCTGCTACGGCCAGGGCTTCAACGAGGAAGTCCTCGGCCGAACGGTCCGCAACTACATGCTCGATGCCGGCATCGAGCACCGCCCCGTCGGCTGCCACCTGATCCGCCACACGTGCGCAACGCACATGCTCGAGGGCGGCGCGGACATCCGCTACATCCAGGAGCTACTCGGCCACGAGAAGCTCGAGACCACCGCGATCTACACCCAGGTCACCATCGAGCAGCTCAAGGCCGTTCACGCCAAGTCGCACCCGGCGGAAAAGCGCGCAAACCAGCCGGAATAACCTTCCCTTTAGCCGCCTCTTCCGCTACTGTTGAAGCCACTAAAACCATGACTTCAATAGCTACAGAATCGCGTCCGCGGGCGGAAAGACCCCCCGTCGAAAATCGCGTCGTGGGTCTCGGCGGCTTCACCGCCTCGACCACGTCGGCGACGTGGCCGCAAACCCCTGATACGCACCAGGAAACCGGCGATACATCTACGTGGATCGCATCGGACGCGGGAAGTTGGCTCTCCAAAGACCCCATCGGCATCAGCGGAGGCCTGAACCAGTATGTCGCTTTCAACAATAACCCGGTGAACTTCGTAGACAAGGATGGTGAGTCCGCCATAGCTGCTGCCGACTACTGGGCTGACATGGCTGGCGGCGGCTACAACCAAGGTGGCTTTGGTGGATGGTGGAAGGTACAGACCGGCAACACCATGGGCATGTTTATCAACATGTGGCATGCCCAAGAGATGGAAGAACACGCCGGGCTTGCGGGTGAGTACTGGGATGAGTGCAAAGGTAAGTCGGCCAAGCACATGGCCGCTGTCGGCGGCTATGCGGTTCTCGACTATGTGCAGTTTACCGGGTTGCAGAAACTCGGAGGCCTGACGGGAGAGGGCCGACAGGGCACACGTATCTTCCAGTTGCGAAACAAGGCTACGGGGCGACCCGTGTTCCGGTTGGACAAAGGACCGGTTCCGGGCAAGGTCGGACCGAAGGTGCATTACCATCGCCCACCGGACCTCAAGCTACACCGTCCGTATCAAGGAGGACTCTAGGAATGGATGCGGCCGTTCTCTCTGAGAAACGGAAGCGTGCCGCCCAGCTTCTTCGGGATGTCCTCGCGGGGGATGTTACCCCTGAAGAAGCTCGCAACGCCTGGCCCCAGGCTGACGGCGATGCCTCTCTTGACTCGGCCTTCCATGCTCTGTTCCATTTTGAAGACGATGCGGATGTGCGGGACCGAGACAAGAAGTACGCTGACTGGCAGACTGCGCAACTCAACGAGATGGCGGACGCGCTGTCGTCAGGAACGGGTCTGAGCGAAGAGCAAATCGAGTGGCTTACGCCGCGGCCGAAGAAGTAACCGTACCCATCGACATCCCGCCGCTACCGCGGCGACGAGACCGATCCCCCAACCGACCCCGGCGCTACCGCGCCGGTGGTCTACCCAGGCCCTCGCCGCTTTCGGCGGCTCGGGAGCTATGCGCGTGCGCCGCACTTTGCATGCTTCCTGCGGGGTCAGGAAGCACGCCAAGTGCTCCCGTGTCGGTCATGTCAACCGGCATCGAGGAACCGACGCGTTCGGCCTGCTCGTGGCTACGCCACTCGCTGGCCGCTATCCCCGTGCACCGGAGGTGATCACGGTTCCTGCTTGAAGCCAGGAACCGCGCCACCTCCTGCGTGGTCGGCGATGTCAACGGGCCTTGATCAACCGACGGTTTCGGCATGCTCGACGCTCTGCGTCTCGCTGTCCATCCCGATGCCGACGGCCGCTTCGGGCTATGTCATGCCGCATGCGAAGAGGGGAGCATGCGGCACGCCAAGCCCTTCGCTCTTCGCCCGCGCGGACGTGGCCGGTAATGCACCAGGTTCTTGCCCGCGCTACCAGACCCCCGCGTGCTCACGATGGCTGCGAGAGGATCCGACTTCGCGTAAAGCTACGTCGGACAAGAGAGCAGCCATCGCGCCAAGCGCCCATGTGGAATGCCTCCGGCGGCAGACGCTCCCGCTGGTCGCTCCTAAAGGGCACCGCTTTCCGTGAATCCCGACGTGATCGGTAAAGCGGACGCCGCCCCACGCCACGGGCAGCGCCGGGCCGCGCGGGAGCGGGCTGGAATGCCGGGTCGAGCTACGCCCGCCCCGTCACCGGAGAACGCTACGCCGCCATAGCGGTCGCATAATGTACGAACATTATGCGGGTATGTGTGTATTTAGGATGAAGACGGGCTTGAAGAATTTGGTG
>CAZKHH010000157.1:0-2322 GCA_964552485.1 uncultured Dehalococcoidales bacterium
CAACTTCACGGTCTGGCTCGTGGCTCCGCTTGCGGCGCGGGGTATGTTGCCGCCCGAGATGACTGCGCGTCTGCTCGGAGGCGGCGGCCTGCCAGGTTCTCCATTTCAAGTGATTGCCGCCTTTGGCTCCGTCGCCGCTGTATTCGCCGCTGCGACAGTCGTCATAGAGAATGCGCTGAGAAAACGATGACCGATGAGGCTTGCCGTTGCGCATTTCACAGCTTGGAGTATGGCGTGATCGAAGACCGACCGACGGGAAGTAGGCTGGCGCATTTGCCCCGCTTCTGAAGGGCCTCTCTGTCGTATTTGGTTCGGGTGTAGTTGCCTGACCTCATGGCAAATCTGTCTCGACCGACGGCACGAGCATACACGAGAAGCGATCGTGAAGACTACCGGCGCGGATGCCATCCCCGTGGCCGGTTCGGACAGCGGTCGCCTGTGGTCTTCAAGCCGGAAGCGCGTTGCCTTCACATTCTTCAGCCGTGCCCTTGGCGCGGCGCGGCTTGTCATTGAACCCGTGATTGTGAGCTGAAGCCTGATGGCCGCCTTCCTCTGATGCGCTATCCTTGTGGAAGTGAAACGCACTCTAGTCATCGTGGCCGTCCTGCTCACCCTTCTTTCTGTACTGTACGTGCTTCTCGAGGGTTGGTTCACGGACGAGGCGATTGCAGCGTGGCTAGGTAACCTGCGGGAGAGCCCTGCCGGCATGATTGGCGCAAGCATGGGTGTGAGCATCCTCCTCGTGGCTGATATAACATTGCCTGTTCCGTCGTCCGTAGTTATGACAGTGTCCGGCATGCTTCTTGGTGTCTGGCTTGGTGCGCTTGCTTCGTTCGTAGGTGCGATGGTGGCGGCGCTCATTGCATTCTTTGCATGTCGCCTGGGTGGAACAAGGGTGTTTGAACGCATCGTCGGCAATGCCGAGATAACGAAGGTCACTCGGTGGTTTGAACGGTATGGCGTTTTTGCCATCGTGTTGAGTCGACCAGTTCCGATGCTGACGGAGGTGCTTTCCTGCCTGGCCGGATTGAGCCGTATGCGTCCCGCCGTGTTCATTGCAGCGGCATCACTTGGCGCGCTACCGATCTCATTCGTGTACGCTGTGGCTGGGTCGCATGGTTCTCTCGCTAACCCGTGGCCTGCGGCGGTAGCGGCGTTGGGGATACCCGCCCTCGGCTGGGCTCTGGTGCGGTGGTTCTCGAGGAGCCGCAGAGGCAGGCAGGAGAGCGTTCACGCAGTTGATGAGATGGACGGCGGTTGCTGATTGATGGTGGATTGCCCTGCCGCAGTCGTGTGCGGCGGCAAGGCGGATTCTACGGGGCCGATCGACTCGGAGGGTGTAGATTATGTTTGAAATCTCGGATCGATGGAAGAAAGCCTACCCCAACGCTATGGTAGGCATATTGATGGTGAGTTGGGCGCAGAATGTCGCTGAGCATCCTGCACTTGAGAGTCGGAAGCGGGCGATTGAAGAGGAGTTGCAGTCGCGATTCGCCAACCCCGAGGACATCAAGGCCGATAAGGTAATCCAGGCGTACGCTGCGTACTATAAGCGTTTCGAAAAGACCTACCATGTGGCGGGACAGGTGAAGAGTCTGGTGATGCAGAAGAAGGCTCTGCCGACGGTGTCAGGACTGGTGGATGTGATGTTCATGGCAGAGATGAAGAACCTGCTTCTCACCGCAGGGCATGACCTCGCGACGGTGGTTGCGCCGGTCGTCCTGGATGCCGCGGCCGGTGTCGAGAACTATAAGAAACTGAACCAGGAGAAGCAGGTGGCGAAGGAAGGCGATATGATGACCTTCGACCGGGTGGGCGTGCTCTCGAGCGTCATCCACGGCCCGGACTTCCGCAGCCGCATTGCGCCGCACACCCGCGATGCCCTGTACGTCACGTACGCGCCTGACGGCATTACAAGAGAGCAGGTGCTCGCTCATATTCGTGATATCAAGGACAACGTACTTCTCTTCGCGCCGTCCGCCACGGTTGAGCGGGTCAGCATACTGTCAGCGCGCGGCATTCAAGACATCATAGCGTGAGCTTCGAGGTCATCAAGCCACGGCAAGGTCAGCAGACGGACTCCTAGTCGTACCGCGTCTTCCTGATGGCCCGCAGGGCAAGTATGCAGGAGACCACCGAAAGCCCGAGGAAGATGTAGCTCCAGGGCGAGCTCAGCATAAAGAAAAGCAGCAGGAAGACCGCTGCCGGCAGAAGCGTTAAGAATAGGTCCCGTGCCAAGTATTTGTCCATCAGTTGTTTAGCCCTCCGGATTGTCAGTCCTCTCTCTATTGCCATAACGTTTTCTGTCGGCCGTTAGCCTAG
>CAZKHH010000158.1:0-2254 GCA_964552485.1 uncultured Dehalococcoidales bacterium
CTGGCAACCGATGGCCGATTCTGAACGTGTGATGAAAACCAGTATGGTGTCCCCGGAGTTCCACGATTCTGAACGTGTTGAGAAAACTAGTATGATGTCCCCGGATTTAGCCCAGAGGAAGCCCGTCACCATGCGAGTACGCAGATAGAACCACGGGACTCCAATTGGCACTGATATCAACGGGTGGGGTAAGGCCAGTGTCCCCGGCATCCCACGCCGGCTCACCAGACAGCGTGCAGGGACGTAGATGACTGACCATGGTTGGGCAAAGGTCAAACATGGAGGAAAATGCATGAACCAGCCAGTTGACTGTGCGAAATGCAGGACGTTGGCATGCCGGACAGAACGTCCCGACACGGGACCGCCGAACTGCCCCACGAAAACCAGGGCAGGCGTCGTGGCCGAGGCAGCGAGGGAGTACGAGAAGGAAGAGGTCAGCGCCCTCGGGCGCAGTATCGCGTTGCAGGGGTACGGGGGCTACGTCGACCTGAACATAGGGGCGACTCCGTTGAACACGCGAGTCGAAGAGGTGATCGGCCTGTCACGTCGCATGGGCTACAGTAAGCTTGGCATAGCTTTCTGCTCGGGACTGCACAATGAGGCGCGCCTCCTCGCGGAGATACTGGAGAAGCGAGGTTTCGAGGTGGCGTCCGTGAGTTGCGAGGCGGGAGCGCTATCGGTCGAGCAGGTGGGCATCGCGAAGGACGAGAAGTTCGCCGGTTCCGCCTACAACAATCGGCTAGCACCTTGTAGCGGTATCGTGCAGGCAAGGATACTCAACTCAGAGATCACAGCCTTCAACGTGCTTGTCGGGCTCTGCGTGGGCCAGGACTACCTCTTCTTCAAGTACTCGGATGCGCCTGGCACCGTGCTGATCGCGAAGGACAGAGTGATGGGACACAACCCTGTTGCGGCTCTGAATCAGTCGAAGGCGTACTACCACCGGATTCTGCGTCCCGACAAGCAAGAGACGTGAGGTCCAGTGCGCCGATGGTCGACGATTACCCGCAGATCAGGCGACACCATACTTATCTCCTCGCGGCGGGTGCCGGTCCGGGTTTGTTGGGCTTCAAGCATCTATGGAGCTGGGACTCGACTTGCTCAATGAACGCCGGGTCTCCAAGCGGACGACCGGTCCGTTCGTGCTTTCGGAGTTGGGCAATCTCCTTGTCAGGGATGTCGTCCCGTAGGAATTCCGCCCAGTCGCTATCGACCATATCGAGCAGTGCCGTGGCGTTGAACGCGCCTTCATTATGCCCATCGAAGTGAGCGCGGGCACTGCTCCAGCGCCATTCGGCCGGATTCTGGACGAGCTTGGCTTTGACCGGATTGAGCTCGATGTAGCGGATACACGAGAGCAGGTAGCGCTCGTCCATGGCGTATGACGCGAACCGGCCTTGCCAAAGGTGCCCGCGCCATTCCTGAAGGAAGTTGACGTACCGCGTATATCTGCGATGCATCTCTCCAATGGCGCGTGTGAGAGAGTCCTCGGTCTGTGGCACCGCGATCAGGTGAATGTGGTTCGGCATAAGGCAATAGCCCCAGATCTCGATACGGTACTGGGCGCACCACTGATGCATGAGGCTGAGGTAGGTCTCATAGTCATTGTCTGAGAAGAAAGTCTGAAGGCGGCGATTGCCTCGCTGCGTGACGTGATGTGGCTTGCCTGGTGCAACCGCTCTGGCTATGCGAGCCACGTACAGGATGATGGACGTGCGAGGCCGTAGATGTCAATAGATAAGGGGACACCATACTTATCTACCGGCGCTCAAAGCTACAGACAGGGAAACTCAGGTGAGCCAGCCGATTGAGCGCGCTATTTCGAACGTAAGACGGAGTTAAGTATGGTGTCCCCGGAACTCCAGGTGATCCAGTCGATGGAGCGCGCTATTTCGAACGTGAGACAGAGTTAAGTATGGTGTCCCCGGAATTCCGCCACAGACTGACGCCGTGAGGTCGTGGAACTCCTTGCCCATCACGTACTTCTTCGACTTGTCGAGGCGGACCAGCAGGAGAAGGAGTGGCCAAGGTGCGTTCTTCCATTTGTTGGCCACATGCTCTTACACTCTCTCGACATTCTCGGTATGCGTGTACGTGATAAGAACCGCAAACTTGAGAAGCCTCTCTCCATTGGACGTGCCATCCTTGCTCCAGACTTTGTGACTTCTAAGCTTGTCGAGCTCATTGCCCCAGACGCCACCCCATTCCCATTCGACGGCGATCTCGTCGCCGATAGAACTGCGCAGTATGGCGT
>CAZKHH010000159.1:0-2243 GCA_964552485.1 uncultured Dehalococcoidales bacterium
TACGTCCTGGTGTCCGTTCCGTCCGCCGCGAGGAACTCCACAACCATGTCATATGTGGGGTCGGTCAGCACATAGCCATACCCCTGGACCATCCTTTCCATATTGGCTTCACAATTGGCGACGGCAGAGTCGAGGACCTCGATCTGTGCCTCTGCTCTGTCCAGTTCGTCCTCAGTCGCAATCAGGTCGTCTTCAGTTGCAGCGAGCCTCGACCGGGTTATTTCGAGGTCACTTTCAACAGGCGTCGCTGGTTCCTCGGTATAGGCGAGCACGGCCCGACCCTCGACAACCTGCTGCCAGAGCAACAATAGTCCGGGAACAAGTCCTGCGATTGTCATGAGCATCAGCAACAAGAGGAGAACACAGTGCCTGTTGGTCGAATACCTGCCGCTGAGCATAGATTTCATCTCCATATTGAAGTTGATCCGGCCCTCGCGGATAGAACGCGTCTCGTTTCCAAAGCAAGGGACCAGCCCTAATTACAGCACAAGCGGGCGAAATGCGGAAAACCCCATGGGATGGCAATTCGCGTCAACAGTGCCAGTTCGGTGGCAAAACGGCAGCAGGCGTCATTATCCCAGACTCATTGCTACGTCTGAAATCTCCCCATCTCTGGTACGAACACAGTCACAAAGCACAATACGCACCTTCACGTGGGCGACACACGCTTGCCAACTCATGACCTCATCCCGTTCCATACTGGCTCGATTTGCGCCATCCCAGAACACGTCTGCGCGACACCCCGATCCAGTCTGTTATCCATTGACGTGCTACAATGCGGCCCGCCCAGAGGGCTTCTGCGAATTGCGGCCAGGCTGTGCGAGGTGGCACGAAATGAGACCGGACTCGTCACAATATCGGGCGGCGGTGGAAGCGCGCATATGCACAGTTCTCACAGATTTGGCGTGCAGAGCGCGGCCACACTCGTGGGCACTCATCGCGTTTGTGCTCTTTGCAGGCTTCCTTATTCTTCGTCTTCCTTTTCGAGCTGAGTATCTCATCAGCTGGGATGCGGCCAATTATGCCCTGGGAACGGAACTCTTCGACCTCGAGTATCACCAGCCACACCCACCCGGGTACATCGGCTACATAGCGCTCGGCTGGTTGCTGAATCATTTGACCGGCGATGCGAATACAAGTTTCACTATGCTCAGCGCAGTGAGCGGGGCAGCGGCCCCTGCCGCTGTATTCCTGCTTGCATCGTATTTCACCTCGCGCAAGTACGCCGCAATCGCAGCCGTGCTTTTCGGCCTTTCGCCCGTAGTCTGGTACTACAGCGAGGTTGCGCTTGGATACGCACTCGAGATGGTACTGGCCGCCTTCATCCTGTGGCTCGGGTATCACGCCCGCAAGTATCTGTCTATCCGCCACCTGCTTATCGCGACCATACTCCTGGTTGTACTCGGCGCCGTTCGCCAGAGTGGCGCACTGTTTCTTTTCCCCCTGTGGTTTTTCATCGTATGGCCATTCCCACGGCGCCACCAGTTGAAGGCACTTGGGGTCCTCGTAGCGGGCAACCTGCTCTGGCTGATTCCCCTGTTGTGGCTTGCCGGTGGACCGGTCGCTTACGTTCGAGCTTCCAGGGCGCTGGCCAGCCTTGCGGTATCACCTACAACTATCCTCAGTCTCAATCCGCTCGGATGGGCTCAGAACGTGGGATATGTTGCAGCGGCACTGGTGGTGGGTGTGAACGCGGGACTGATTGTAATTGCGCTGGCCTACGCACTACGCACGAAGCCTCTCGCAGCGCTCACTTCAGATGACCGCATCTTCTTCTTTTTGTGGCTTGCGCCTGCCTTGGCTGCATATCTCCTGCTGCATACGGGTCAGCTCGGATACATGCTCCTCATTCTCCCCGCAGCGTTCCTGTGGCTGGGACTGTCCCTCAGCAGCCTGGAGCATCACGTGCAAACAGCATGGTTTATCTCGCTGGCCAGAGCGCAAGTGTTGTTGCGTATACTCAAAGTGCGCTCTCTAAAGCTACGCCACGGATTTGTGTTGGGTGCCAGCCTTGCAGTCGCCTGCGCGCTGGCAAGCTCCCTCGTCTTCCTGCACCTGCCGGAGACGATATATGCAGTCTCGCGCCCTGATTCGACGAGCGCTGCCCAGAGGGCAATCAACGATTTGTTTGACTCACTGCCACTGTACCGGCTGGTTTCCGCCGAGGAGAGTGACGCCCTGGCCCAGCGCGCGCTCCAATTCAATGTTGAGCGAAGCGATATACACTGGGAACAGCTTATCCG
>CAZKHH010000160.1:0-2242 GCA_964552485.1 uncultured Dehalococcoidales bacterium
GCAGTTCACACGGCTGTCTGGGACCCCGGGTACTCTGGCAGAGGCGAGGCCCTTTTCGTGGTCCACAATCGCCATGGATTTCGCCTGCGCAATGGCGCACGCATAGCACAACTCGTGTTCACCAGTATCGGCAGCGAGGTCCAGCGTTCGTACAATGGCAGATTTCACGGCGAGAACGCCTGACACTACGCCGGCACCCGCCTGCGACTACAACATGTATAGAGGGAAAGATGAAGAACACACCATGGAGCAAATGGCAGGTCAGACTCGGCCTCGCCCTCATAGTGCTGTCGGTGGCCTGGTACGTCCTGCACTACCTCATATTCAAAGACGTGCACCATATATTCATATTTCTGGTCGGAGACATCGCATTCGTCTTCATCGAAGTGCTCATGGTCAGCCTCATCATTCACCAGCTTCTGAGCGAGCGCGAGCGCCGGCGAAGAATCGAGAAGCTGAACATGGTCATCGGCGCGTTCTTCAGCGAGGCAGGATTCGGGCTGTTGCGGCACCTGTCCGACTGGGACCCCAAACTCGACTCCGTCCGAGGGCAGCTGCAGGTCAGTTCCATTTGGACCGAAGAAAAATTCGCAGAGGTCGATGGTCTCATGGATAAGTACGACTACCAGGTGGACCCGCAGCGCATGGACCTGGTCTCACTTAAGGATTACATTGCGGAGAGGCGCGAGTTCCTCCTCAGACTGCTGGAAAACCCGAACCTGCTCGAGCATGAGAGCTTCACCAACTTGCTGATGGCGGTCTTCCACATGACGGAAGAGATGATTGCCCGCCGCGATCTCGCCGACCTGCCAGCGTCCGACCGCGAGCACATCGCGGGCGATCTCAACCGGGTCTACGGTCAGCTCGTCAATGCGTGGCTCGACTATATGCGGTATCTGCGCAGCAACTACCCCTACCTTTTCTCGCTCGCGGTGCGTACCAACCCGTTTGACGAATCAGCCACCCCTGTGGTGACGTCCTGAGGCCAGGCCGCGCCAAGCAGCATTACGAGCCGCCATTCGCCGCGCCGTTTGCTTGTCGCAGGTCGCGCCGGATGACCGACCAGTGGTACGCGTAGACCGGTATCCCTACGAACACCAGGGCGAGCGCTGTTGCCAGTTGCCTTTCGCGTCGGGCGGCGACCGTGTCAACTGCTTTCTGTTGCTCTTCCCACCGCTCGTAGTCTTCCAGCCAACGGTTCAGAGACTCTTTCTGCGCATCAGTCAACTCTTCAGAGTCGGCAAGGTCCTTCACGTTATCGAGCGCATACGGAACAGGCGGCTGCCGTGCCCATAGCTCTTCCTGTGCGTCTGCCTGGGTCAGCACGGTGGCTTTAAGAATCAGCTCGAAGGCCTGCACGCCTCCGGCGATGAGAAGCCCTAGTCCTACAAGCGTCGCAACGTACAGGTACACTGTGCGTACGGTTAGACTCTTTCTATCCATTATGTTGAGTTCCTTTCATGTGACGGATAACGCAAGTGTAGCGCACGCCGCGAACACCGCATACGCCTGTGTCTCCTGAGGTCACAACGCATTACCGTCTACGTGGAACCACTCACCGCGCTATGCTTTGACCCTTCAATCAGCGCAATGCTATTGTGTCGTTATTCCAGGGGTAATGGGCCGTGATTCCCTCGTGCAGCACATCGTTCAGACGGCCTGAAAGGCAGGGGGTGAGTTGAGTTCACTTCAAAGGGATTTCGAACGCTGGTTTGGCGATAGCTCGCACGGCAAGGGCGGTGGCGACGGCCGCAAAGGCGGCGCATCAAGGGCCGGACTCATTGCGATCGCCGTAATCCTCTTCCTCATTATCGCGGGCTCGGTCGCCAAGAGCATCTACACAGAGTGGCTCTGGTTCGGCACACTCGGCTACGAGAGTGTCTACACGACGATAATCAGTACACGTATCTGGCTGTTCGCCGTGGGAGCGGTGCTGTTCGCGGCCATCTTTGTGGGCAATATCTTTGTAGCATCCAGGCTGTCGCCGAAGAGAGACGTCAACGGCGCCGCTGCAGCCTTTCTCCCCTTCCTGCAGCAGTTCACACGCGGCGTGGTCGTTGTCGTCAGCGGCTTCCTCGCGCTGATGTTCGGCCTCGCTGCACAGGGAAGCTGGGAAACCGTACTTCGATTCGCGAACGGTCAGCCATTCGGCGTAAGCGACCCAGTGTTCTCGCAGGAGATCAGTTTTTACGTATTCACACTGCCGTTTCTCAGCTTCCTGCGCGGCTGGTTGCTGACCGCC
>CAZKHH010000161.1:0-2207 GCA_964552485.1 uncultured Dehalococcoidales bacterium
CACCAGAACTGATAGCGGCAGACTCAGAACGAATTAGTCAGTCAGGCTCCTAGCTTTGCCACTGACCACAGGCACCCGGCATCTTATCGGCGCGCAAGAACTGGTAAGGATGAAGACCAGCGCTTTCCTCGTCAACGTATCACGCGGCCCCATTGTTGACGAAGATGCGCTTGCGCGCGCCTTGAAGGAAGGCGCCATCGCCGGCGCTGCCATGGATGTCTTTGCGGTAGAACCGCTTCCTGGGGACAGCCCACTGTGGGATGCCCCCAACTTTATGTACAGTCCACACATCGCGGGGTGGCTCGCGGAGTATCCGGAAATGGTACTCGAGGTATTCAGGGACAACCTCCATAGATACCTGTCCGGACAACGCCTGCGCTGTGTAATCGACAAGAAAATCGGCTACTGACAGTCGCCCGGACACAGTTCTGTTTCGCCACAAGCCGTCACAGTAGCTACGCTGCCTTTGACACCTGCCACCCTGTACTCTAGACTGGCACGCCATATCCGGCCGGGAGGTATGCATGGAACCCATTAACGTCCTCGTGAACGATCAATTGACTGAGGAGGTCGTTCCACGTATTGAGGCCGTGGATTCACGACTCAATGTGACACATGTTGGCGCGATTCTGACCCGGGAGTTGGAAGGCGACGAAGAGGCCAGTCGGCTGCTCGATCAGTTGCTCTCGAGCGCCGATATCTACGCCGGAATGCGCATACCCCCCCGTTTGCTTGAACGAGCCCACACCCTCAAATGGGTGCAGGTCACACAGGCAGGGGTGGATAAAGTGCTGCTCGATGACCGATTCAGGAACAGCAGCGTCATGCTCACCAATGTAGCGGGCGTGCATAGCTTTGCGAGTGCGGAATTTGCCATTCAGTCCTGCCTTGCCTTCACCAAAGGCACGGCCGATTGCGACCGTCAGAAGCGCGAACGAGAATGGAAGCCTTTTCATCCAGACATACTCCGGGGAAAGACGATGGGGCTCGTCGGATACGGCAACATCGGCAAGAGGATTGCCCGCGTCGCCAAGGCGTTCGAGATGTGGGTTATTGCGGCGAGAAAGACTGCCCCCCGGCCAACGAGGTCGAGATGGGCCGACGTTGTCCTGCCAATAGAAGACCTCGATCGCCTTCTTGCGGACAGCGACTTCGTGATAGCGTCCCTGCCACTGACATCCGATACCTATCATCTATTCAGCAGGCGCCAATTCGAGACGATGAAACCGGATGCCTTGTTCGTGAATGTGGGGCGTGGGCCGGTCGTGGATGAGGAGGCGCTTGCAGTTGCATTGAGCACCAGGCGTATCGCCGCAGCCGCACTGGACGTGTTTGAAGTGGAGCCGCTACCGCAGAACAGTCTGCTGTGGGACCTCCCGAACCTGATCTACAGCCCGCACATCGCTGGCTACATCTCCACCTACGCAGGAATGGTGCAGGATCTCTTCGTCAAGAACCTGGAGCGTTACGTTCGCGGCGAGAAGCCTTCGGGCCTCGTCAACAAGAAGAGGGGTTACTGACGGACGGAAGGCAGCAAGACCCCGGGTAATCTCTATCGTCTTGACATCCTCCCCCTTCTTTCAGCCCCTCCCCGGCCTTGCGGCGGGGCGTTACTCCCCTCATCTCCGGTGAGACGCACCCGGTTAAGTTCACCGGCCACCCGGAGCACCGCGTAGTCCATGAAACGTCTCGACGCAGGTCAACCTCACAGGGGACCGTACTTAGTCGAAGAAGACAACCGTTTCGAACTGAACGCAGGACTTGAATCGCGGAGGAAATCGTGTTCGAAGGCGACTACGCACGCACGCTGTCCTCCGGCTTTTCGCATTCTCGCAGACTTCATCCTCGGCAACGATCGTCAGGCGACACACATCGCTTTAAACGCACCCGTAACAGCCCGGATTCTCAGTGCCGACCAGTATGGAATCGGCCTCTATCATGCTCTCACGGCCCCGAGGGTTACGCTGCCGCAACCCGTTGACCGGCGATAGGGTTCCGAGTGCTCTCGGCAGCAGACTAGGCCGCAGTAATATGGTCTTCCGGCTCACTCAACGAAGAGAGCCGTCTGAAACGGTGGCACGAACGCCTGATATTGGGGAAGGAGAAAAGACGTCAGACTGCGGAACTCCCCATCTACGCCAGCTACAGCCAGCCCTAGGAGCCTGACTGACTAATTCGTTCTGAGTCTGCCGCTATCAGTTCTGGTG
>CAZKHH010000162.1:0-2109 GCA_964552485.1 uncultured Dehalococcoidales bacterium
CATTCGTCCGATTTGCCTCAAGCGCCATCGTCTCAGGTCGCCAATCCCTTCCAACACTGTTTCGAATGTGCTTATCTATTTCCTCTTCGGTGACATCCACCAGGTTGTGGTCGATTGCCGTCTTGACGCTTATCTGCGCAATACCCGATGAGCCAAGATTGGCGATGTGCTCCTGCGCCTGATCCTCCGGTCCGTAGTCGATTAGCTCGTTGAGAATGACCATGCCCAGCAGGGAGGGGGGAATACTATGGTCCTGTGCCCTGCTCTTGATGAGGCCCACGTGTGGCCCAAGGGCGTTCTGTATGAAGGCACACTGCGCCTCCGGGCTGAGCGTGTTGAAATACGACGGAGTCATGTGCGGTTGAGACACGAATCCGCCGACCCAGCCCGCGGCCGACTCGCCATAGTACTGGATATTCTGAACGGCGCCTTCAAAGTCCACAGCCATATATACCCCGACTGCGGCGAGAGGCGCCAGGGCCAACAGGAATTCTAGACTTGGATCAGGGTCTAGTACTACGTCAGGTTGACGTGAGAAGCGAATGTCGTCGACATGCTTGGCGAAGGACTTGGGGACAACTTCCGTGTGCCAGAACTCGACTGCAGTGTCGTTCTCATTCTCAAACGTGAGGCTTATCTCTTTGCCGTAGCCCGACGTGGTCTCCGCAAGCTGGATGCTCTTTTCCAGGAAGACTCCGTGGGCAACCTCCTGCCTGGGGAAGCTGTAGACCCAGGTGGGTTGGCCGTCCTCTCCTTCGCCCGTGATTTCAACACGCTCGGGGTCATAAGCCATCCCAAAGAATGCCTGATTGTCGACCGCCCATCCCAGTATGAGTCGTGCATCCTCTAGCGTAACGTGGCCGTCCCCGTCGGCATCGAGGTTCAGTTCGACTGCCAAAGAACCGCCTGCCATCTTCCTGGCACGAAGTGCATCCACTGCTCTCGCTGTCTTCGGACTTATCACTGCAGGTCCATCCTCAGACACCTCAGCCGCCGAATCGGAATCTGCTGCGTCCTCCGATGGAAGCAGGGTGGAAGGCGGAAACGATGGAACAGAATCAGCGTCAGATTCTGAAGGCTGAGTATCCTGCGTGGGAGTAGTAGACTCAGGCGGGTCGGTTGTCGTTACAGGAGGAGACGGCTCATGCTCCGGGCCAACCACGGCAAAGCTCGTCATGTCAGTGGCATACTGGTCGCCCGTCGACGTAGCCGCCTCCAGGACAACATACCACTGACCAATGTCAACCTCCTCAGCCACTCCCAGTTGGAGCTGGTAGACAGGGCCATACATGGCCGGCTGCTCGTACGAATGGGTGCCATCGGGACCACGTACGCTCAGCCTGGTGTTACAGCCGATGGTGGCTGTGAAATAGACGATTGGCGTCTCGCCGAGCCGGTATTCCCCCGCCGGGGCATTCGGTCCCTCACCACCTGTGTCCAACCAGACGTCCACCTCCAGCCGGGTTACAGGCTTGGCCGCAACAGGTCCGGCAGGTACACAGAAGGAGAGCACAGCCACCACCAGGGCGACATTCAGAAGCCTGCCAGCGAGACTTCTTCTCAACTCTGTTTCCTTATCTGCGGCCCGGGTGCGGGAACGGCGATCCGGCAGCCGGCACCAACACTCCTGCAGTCAATAGTCGGGAGCCACGATGGCTCACTGGAACGCCAGAACGGCTATCAGTGTACCAGCTGCAGCATCTGGTTTGAATAGTGGAGACTCCTCGCATTGCAGGCTTTTCACGCATAGTGCCGGACACCGGATACCCGTTCATGCTCACGTTACGTGTCGCCCTGCAGCAGGAACCTCGGAGACGAGGTCGTGTTCACCCCGATGCATTCCGGGTGATACCTACTCCTCTCCAGCGTCGCACAGCTGCCGGTTACCGATTCTGTCGCCCGGTCCGCGGCCCAGCAACGAATTCGGCCTTACTACGGCTCACTACTACTGGTTTTTCGCACCGCATACGCTTGTGCGGGGCCCGACCGTCGCCAGGTTTCTGTTCAAGAGCCCGAAGCTAGTAATCGCTGTATTCCGCTACCTTCTTGAGAAGAGCCGCCTGCCTCTCCTCCGAGAGATTGTTCTTGCGTGCCAGGTCGTCGATAGCT
>CAZKHH010000163.1:0-2097 GCA_964552485.1 uncultured Dehalococcoidales bacterium
TTCAGCGAACTGAGACAGTTGTTTCTTGGTGACCCCACCATCAAGATGCGGACCAGGGAGGTAGGCATCCTCAGCAAGGAAGACGCTATGAAGCTCTGCATTGCCGGGCCGACCGCCAGGGCCAGCGGCGTACCGTTCGATGTTCGGCAGGACCATCCGTATGCGGCTTACGCCGACCTGGGCGTTGACGCCATCACACCTGACGTTTTGACCGGCGAAGTGATAGGCGACGTGTATGACCGGATAATCGTCCGCCTGCTCGAAGTGAAGCAATCGATCGACCTCATAGAGAAGGCCATCGCCACCATGCCCGAGGGACCGCTTCTCACTGAACCCAAGATAGCCAAACTGCTCGCGCTCCTGAAGAAAGCCGAGGGAGAGGCCGTGGCACGGGTCGAAGCGCCGAGGGGCGAGAACCTTCACTACGTCCGGCTGAAGGCCGGCCAGGAACCTCTCGAGGCGTGGAAGGTCCGTGCGCCCACGTACGCTAATCTTCAGGCTGTCGAGAACATCCTGGCAGGTGGCCAGATCGCAGATGTACCAATAGCGTTTGCATCTCTGGACCCCTGCATGTCCTGCGCAAACCGCGCCGTGGTCGTCGATCGTGTATCGGGGATGTGTTCCATGCTGGACAACGACAAACTGCACGAGCTGTCAGTCGATAAGACAAGGAGGCTGCACGCTGAGTTTTCTCGGAAGTAATCCGCCAGGACTGATTGCCCTGCTGGGTGGACCGGTTGTGCTCGCCATTGTGGGCTCGCTCGTTGGTCTGATCTACCTCGGTATAGACAGGCAACTCGTAGCCCGCATGCAGAGCAGACTCGGCCCGCCGGTCGTCCAGCCTTTCAGAGATGTGAGCAAGCTGCTCATGAAAGAGAGCATTGTTCCCGAGGGTGCTCTGGTATGGCTTTTCCAGGTAGCCCCCGTCTTGTGCGTGATGGGCTCCGCAGCGCTCCTGCTGTACATACCACTGTTCGGCCAGTCAGCACTGTTTGCCGGCTCGGGTGACCTCATCCTCGTCATATACCTGCTGATGATACCCTCGCTCGCCCTCGTCATCGGGGGCTTCGCTTCGAGTTCGCCCTACGCGACGGTCGGCGCACAGCGCGAGATGGTCATCATGATCGGTTATGAGTTCCCCCTTGCCGTCACGGCGGTCGGCCTCGCATGGCGGGCCTTGCAGACAACGGGTGGCCACGCGTTCGCATTCTCGATGCTGGCCCAGTATCCGGTGTGGGACCTGGTAGGACCTGTAGGATTCATCGGTGCGCTGTTCATGCTGTTTGCGCTTCTCGCGGTGACACCCGGCGAGTTGGGCCGTATACCCTTTGACATCGCCGAGGCAGAGACCGAGTTAGCCGGCGGCTTGCTCGTAGAGTACTCCGGCCGCAATCTCGCTCTCTACTACCTGGGCAACGCCATTCGCGCGTTTGCAGTACTGGCTCTCGTGGTGGCGCTGTTCTTCCCATACAACATCTCGGGAGTCGCGGGAATACAGAATATGGTCTGGGCAAGCGTCGCAGACGGAGCTTTCTTCCTCGTCAAAGTCTTTGTCGTGATGTTCGTGGCTGTAGCGCTCGTTCGCTCGGCAATGGCGCGCTTCAAGGTAACGCAGGCCAGCACTTTCTACGTTGCGGGCATGACGCTGGTCAGCCTAATAGGACTGCTTCTAATCTGGATAGACTTCGTGATTTGAGCGTAACCGGATAATGACAATACTCAAGATACTCATGCGTCAACTACTCGGGAGGCCGAGTACAAATCCGTTCCCTTCGGCGAGAGCCCCCAAGTCCGCAACGGGGTTCCTGGAAGACATCAAGAACAAACGCGTCGCAGCCAACCCTCCGGTACCCATATCACCGGGCTTCCGTGGCAAGATCGCCTACGACAAGGAGAAATGCATCGGATGTCAGCTCTGTATCAGGGTATGCCCTGCCAGGGTGATTGAGTTCATACCTGAGGAGAAGAAGGTCAAGTTCTTCATAACCAGGTGCTGCTTCTGCGCACAGTGCACGGAAGTCTGCCCCGTCGACTGCATCGCTATGACAGATGAATTCCTGCTTGCCGATACCGACAAGCGCTCAGCGAATCTGGTCG
>CAZKHH010000164.1:0-2088 GCA_964552485.1 uncultured Dehalococcoidales bacterium
CGTGTAGAGAGGGCGCCCATGCGACTGAGCCCGCCAACACCCACCGGCAGGATGTATGCATCGCTGCCGCCGGCAATCATGGCATCGGCGTCGCCACGCTGAATATGCCGCAAGGCGTCTCCGATAGCGTTGCCGCCCGTGGCACACGCCGTCACTACACACTGGCTCGGGCCCTGGGTCCCGTATGCAATGGCAATCTCGGCAAGCGCCATGTTCGGAATGAAACCGGTGACAAAGAACGGCGAAATCTTGTCCGGCCCTTCGTCCTGCAGTGTGGCGACGTTCTTCTCGTACGTCAACATGCCACCGATGCACGTTCCCACGACGACGCCGATGCGCGGCGCGTTGTGCTCGTTAACAACCAGGCGCGAGTCCTCCATCGCCATGGAGGTCGCCGCGAGGGCGTAGTGAATAAACGGGTCGGTTCGCCTCGCCCTCTTCTTCTCCATGAAGTCCGCTGGATCGAAGTCCTTCAGTTCGGCAGCGATGCGGGTTCCGAAATTCGAGGCGTCAAATTTCGTGATGTATCCAACGCCGGACTCGCCGTTGAGAAGTCTCGGCCATGCCTTATGCACCCCTGTTCCCAGGGGTGTTACAGCCCCAACGCCTGTGACTACTACTCTCCGTTGCGAGTTCATCCCTGCTTGGCCATCACGTAGTCGACTGCATTCCTGACGGTTTGCAGCTTGCCGGCATCCTCGTCCGGTATCTCGACACCGAAAGCTTCCTCAACCGCAGTCAACAACTCGATTATGTCTAAACTGTCAGCCCCGAAGTCATCCATGAACGAGGCGTCCATGGTGATTTCCGATTCGTCGATCTCGAGCAGTTCGACGATAAGCTCCTTGAGACGGGCAAATACGTCGTCTTTGTTCATGCTTCCTTCCTCTCTTGTGGTGGCAGTCGCAGCTCCGCTGTGGAAACGGGATGATAATGCGGCGACGTCCTAGCAGCGAATTCTACACATTGACCCAGCGCAACCGCAACGTCGAACGTAAGAGCATCACCGGCTACGTACAGTGGGAGCATTGATTGCTCCCACTGTACGTCAAGGCTAGCCTACCTTAGGCAGATCGGCAAGACACTCCTCGATCTTCTCCTGCGGGTACTCGTAGTCCTCGAGCTTGCCCGACAGATAGGCGTCATAGGCAGCCATATCGACATGGCCGTGGCCGCTATGATTGAAGAGGATAGTCTTGGCCTCGCCCGTTTCCTTGCACTGCAGTGCTTCATCGATGACCGCACGAATGGCATGCATTGTCTCCGGGGCACTGAGAATGCCTTCAGTGCGGGCGAACGTGATGCCTGCCTCAAACGTGGCAAGCTGGTGTACCGCTTTGGCCTCCGTGTAGCCCAGCTTCTGCAGGTGAGAGATAATAGGCGCCATCCCGTGATAGCGCAGTCCACCGGCGTGGATGGGCGGAGGCATGAATCCGTGGCCCAGCGAGTACATCCTGACGATGGGAGCCATCTTCGCATTGTCGCCATAGTCGTACACGTAGGGGCCCTTGGTCAGTGTGGGACAACTATGTGGCTCGACGTTGATGATGCGGAGGTCCGGGTGAGTCCCATCGATCTTGTCCTTCACAAAAGGCAGGAAGAGACCAGCCGCATTCGAGCCACCGCCGGCGCAGCCGATGATGATGTCCGGGTATTGACCCACCTCTTCCATCAGTTTCTTGGCTTCAAGACCATTGACCGTCTGGTGCAGCAGCACATGGTTCAGCACGCTGCCAAGCGAGTAGTGCGTATCATCGCGTGACATCGCATCTTCCACCGCTTCGCTGATAGCGAGACCGAGGCTCCCAGGGCAATCAGGGTCTGCGGCGAGCATCTTGCGACCGATATTGGTCTCCGGACTCGGGCTCGGTACACAGTTGGCGCCCCAGGCCTCCATCATGATGCGCCGGTAGGGCTTCTGGTAATAGCTTACGCTCACCATATAGACCTTGATTTCCACGCCAAAACACGCACCGGCGAATGACAGTGCACTGCCCCACTGACCGGCGCCCGTTTCCGTGCTGATGCGGTGGACGCCTTCCGTCATGTTGTAGTAGATCTGAGCAACTGCGGTATTCGGCTTGTGGC
>CAZKHH010000165.1:0-2058 GCA_964552485.1 uncultured Dehalococcoidales bacterium
GCCGAACCGCCGTATACGCGATCCGTACGTACGGTGGTTTGGGAGGGCCGCCCGATGGGGGGCGGTCCTATCCCGATCGAGGTTGTGAGAATGAGACATATTCCAGCCATCAGCATATTGCTCCTGCTGGCCGGTTGTGCGACCGCACCGACGCTACCGGTTGAGAAGAAGACTGTTCCTGACCCCGACTGGTGGTCAAGAGAGCGATTGCCAGCAAGGTGCGAGCAAGTGCAGTTGGATGGCTTGGCCGCGCGGTTCTACACACCTCACGGTGGTACAGGGCCTTGGCCTCCGGTGGTGATGCTCAGCGGTTCCCAGGGAGGCATGGCCTCGCTTGATAAGGTCAGGGCGCTCGTTGTATCCGGCTACTGTGTCGTAACACCGGCGTACATTGAGCGCGGAGAAGAACTGATCAGTGTACCGCTCGAATTCTTCGACAAGACGTTGGCGTGGCTGAACAGGAACTCCCGTGTTGCTCAGGGCGGCGTCGCAGTGGTGGGCACGTCCAAAGGGGGTGAGCTTGCGCTCCTTCTCGCCAGCCGCAACCCCGAGGTGAAAGCCGTGGTGGGGATTGTGCCCTCCTCGTACGTATTCCAGGGCATTGCTCGAAGACGCCACTCCCATTCGTCGTGGTCCGACAATGGCAAGGATATCCCATTCCTTCCATATCCGGTTCTCAAAGCGTGGCTCGTCTCCATGACAACAGGGAAGTTCCGCGATGTCTACATGGCCGGCTGGAAACAGCGAAGACGTTTCCCTGAAGCAAGGATTCCGCTCGAGAAAGCGAATGCGGCCATCCTTCTGCTTTCCGCGGAGCAAGATCAGATGTGGCCATCCAGGATCATGTGTGAGGACACGATTCGTCATGTGAAGGACTCCAACTACGCGTACCCATTCGAACATGTTACCTATGAGGGTGATCATGCGGTGGGAAACAGGAAAGAGCACTGGGTCAAGATCACGGGATTCCTGAGGGACCACTATGCTGTGAATGCTCGAACAACGAAGTCCGTATCGTCTGAAGCCGCGCCGAGCGCGGCTCCATCCGAAAGGTGACTTCAACGTGTTCGGGCATCAAAAGAATTGCAAACCAGATCAGCCGGCGTGACAAGTAAGGCCCGTGCATGACAACCACCGCACCGCACGGGAAATCGGAGTTGATCACCCGGGCACGCGGTGAAAAGATCATCTCACCGACGCGCACGGGACACGGAGACAATTGGAATGAATCGAGTGAGCGGTGACGGAGAGCACAAGCCCATGACCCGGAGCACCAGACACCACCGAGTCAGCCAGGCAACCGGCACGCCCACTGCCGCCAAACAACAACCAGGCAAGGAGGCCCGAACAAACGCCTGGAGGTTAGCGCGTACCGCGCAACCTCAGGCGAGGCGTTGGTGCGCCACGTGGGCGCACGTATCTTGCGGGGTGAAAGTCCCCGTCGTGGCGGGTCAAACTCCCCGCTGCGTATCGAGTGTTGGACTTCCGGCGGAGCCGGGAGGCGAACAAAGGAGGTTAAGCGTACACAGAGAATGCCGTAGGCCGTAAGGGGAACCGCAATCCCCTGAAGCGATTCAGCTTCGTAATAGCAGTAGATGCGGTGGGCGACGGGGTCAACGTACCGGAAGCCCTTTAACGACCAGGACGACAGGAGACGGCCTCTCTGGTGGGGACACCTGCTGGGGTTAAAGGAACGCCGGAGTTACAGGACTGGTCAGCCGCCGGAGTCCGAGAGCGTGGCATGCGGCAAGAGATACGTGCGAAACGTGGGAGGCCCCTACGTCTCCGCGGCGCGAGCCGGGGTATGCGAAGTGACGAATCGGAGCGGAGCAAACGGACGTAGGGGAGTCAGACCGATTCATAGTAGTCCGAGCACGGGAGAGCCGTGCACATGCGCCCCGCCTCCAGCGGGGACGGCAAAGGGATCGGCGCAATGAACGCGCTGGCAATCGGGCCGCAAGCGGATATGATAGGCCGTGTTGATGCGCCGCCCGGATGACCAGCATAGTGAACAGAGGTAGGGGGCACTGGAGTACTGCGATGGTGGCTCCATGGGGT
>CAZKHH010000166.1:0-2025 GCA_964552485.1 uncultured Dehalococcoidales bacterium
CGTTGAAGAGACTGTCCGCGGGTTCGGCGAGATACTTGACGGCAAACACGATGATGTGCCCGAGAGTGCATTCTGGATGATCGGCAGGGTTGAAGAGGCTGCTCAGCGAGCGCGTCACTCAATGTAGCAGGTAGACAGTATGGTGCTCATGCATCTCGACGTACTTACGGTGGAACGCACGGTTCTTTCAGCCGATGTCCGCAGTATCGTGCTGCCTGCAGCGGAGGGAGAGATAAGTGTTCTTCCGGGTCATTTGCCTCTCGTCGCCATGCTCAAGGCTGGGGAATTGGTCGCGCATACCGGGACAGATGCATACTACCTTGCGATCAGCGGCGGTTTCGTTCGAGTGATGCCGGATTCCGCAACGGTTCTTGCCGATGCCGGTGAGCGTGCTGAAGAGATAGACATCTATCGAGCTGAACAGGCGAAGGGCCGAGCCCAACAGTTGTTAGAGGCAGGGGCGCCTGATGTCGATCTGGCTACGGCTGAGGCAGCTTTGCGGAGAGCGGTTGCACGCATTTTTGTCGCCGAAAAGCATCGACGAAGGCGAACCACACGAATGGCGCCGCCCGAATCCTCTCGCTAGTTGAACCGCGCGCAGAACTCTGGTCCCTACTGGTTCAAGGCGACAACTGAGGAAACGCTCTCAGCACGTGAGTACGATGGGGAGCAGGTGGGTTGGTCCTACAGAATCTGGAGCCTGACCCTGGTCTCTTCTTTGGCAGCTTTCACGCGTAGCAGTGTGCGAATGGCCTCGGCTACGCGGCCCTGCTTACCAATTACCCTTCCCTTGTCCTCGGGAGCCACTTCCAGCTTGACAAGCAAGCCCTCTTCGCTGTCTTCCTCGGTGATGCTCACCTTGTCCGGATCTGTGACGATGGATTTGACGATGTACTCTACTAGTTCCTTCATCCCATCTCCCTTAAGAATGACGGCTGTTAGCCTGAGAGCTTACTGGTGTCGGTGGTGATTCCCGCTTTCTTGAGAAGGCTCGCTACGGTCTCGCTTGGCTTGGCGCCACGCGACAGCCACATCAAAGCCTTCTCGCGGTCAATCGTTATTGTGGCCGGCTCAGTCTGAGGATTGTAGTGGCCGATGATAGCGATGAAGCTGCCATCCCGGGGTGACCTGCTGTCTGCCACTACCACTCGATAGATTGGGGTGTGTGTTCTGCCTACACGGCGTAATCGTATCTTTACCATATGAGTGTCCGCTAATTGTCCCCTATTTCTTGCTGTTTTGTCAACGCACTGCCGCGCCTCAGGCGATTGCACGGGCTGAGAACGCGTATTGCGTGGTTGTACGAAGCTTCATTCGCAACGCAGACAGTTGTGGCTTGTACAGGCGCACTCTGCCTGGTCTTTCGTAGCTCAGGTTCATGCCAAGTACCATGTTGAGTACTTTGAGTTCGGCTTCCGTCGGGCACAGCACAAGAGCCTCGGTACCGTCGCCGCTCATCTCGATGATGATTGGGAGCAGCAGATCGTTCATGTCATCGTCATTCAGTATGCTCGCCAGGTAATTCAATTCGACACGCTTGAGAAGCTGATGGCTGCCATCGGCACACAGCACGGAAGGATGGTCTTCGTGTAACAGTTCGGATAGCCGTCTCCGGTTGCGCGGCAGGCTGGAGTTCACCAGTCTGAGTTCGCTGCTCAGGTAGGCTTCCAGAAACGTATCGTAACGTGACTTTGTGTTATCTTCGAGCATAAGGGAACCGCGTTCTATCAGCCTTTCTGTCGTGCCAGCAACACTTTGACGCGCTTGAGCCTGGCCTTTTCCTCACGGTCGCGCTCCTCGAATTTCATCTGGAGAAACCGTATCGTCGCCTGCACATTTGGTATGACGATGTACTCGAGCGCATTAGTGATACGCTTGGTCCGGTTGATCTCCATGCCAAGCAATTCGAGTCCACGCTGCAGCTCTGCCAGCTCGATGATAGCGCGCAACGCTTCGCGTGACGTATCTGAGGCATTGTCGACCAATGATGATGTCTGGGCGAGGTTGTATCCTCGAAGCCCGCCT
>CAZKHH010000167.1:0-2011 GCA_964552485.1 uncultured Dehalococcoidales bacterium
TTGTCGTAGCCCGACATACTACCCGAGACGTCGGCCACCAACACCTCGTCGGTGACGAGGCGAGGCAAGTAGTAGATCGCTCGCTCGTGTTTGTCGGTGAGGGCGCTGTCGTAGGTGACCTCCAGGTCGTAGTGATCGGCGGTGAGCTGTCCTGGCGCTTGAACTAGAATCCAGTACTCCTCACCGACTGCGTAGCCGACGATCGGATCAGGCGCGGATTCCGTGCCCACCGTGACATCAAAATCCCCGGGGGAGAGCGAAGGAGCCGACCAGCATTCAGGCGCATCGACCCTCAGGTGGATGATGATCTTGTCGGGATTGTCGTGAGCTCCAGCGCTGAGGGTGTACCTATGCGTGGGGTACGTGATCTCGAACGTCGGGACACAGTCCTGACTGTCGGTGAGGTCGAAGTTGTCCGTCTCACCGGCGTCGAAAATGCCATCGCCATCGACATCCTCGCAGCCATCGGGCGAGCCATCGCCGTCGTTGTCGCAATCAGCCTCCTTCCGATCGCCATCGCTGTCCCAGTCAGGGTTGCGATAGGAGAAGCTGCCGGCGGCGTCGAACACGTACTCGCGCATGTCCTGTTTATCCCTGACCCAGTCGCCGTCGGAATCAGAGCTTGTGTAGCTGACGGGGAAGCGGTACAGCTCGTCGAAGTCCATGATCCCGTCGCCGTCGGTGTCGGTGGAGACGCTGGCCTCGTCCGAACGGACCGACGGGGCACTGGCTGGCCCCGGCCAGTAGCCGTAGATGTTCTGGGTGTCGTAGTCCTGCCAGCGCCAGCAGTCGGGCGGCTGATCCGGGTCGAGGACGTGAATATACTGATCCCCGTCTTCCTCCCGATAGCCATCCATGACCATCAAGTGTCCGGGATTTCGGAACATGATAGGGCGGCCAGCGTCGATCCAGGACTTGATATCGCTGAAACTCGGCTTGCCGTCGGTGGCAACGAGGGTAGTCCCGAGAGCCCACGAGATGCCCTCGTCCTCTTCGTCGTGGTAGCTCCATCCGTTGTTGTGAGCCAGATCGTTGTTGGGGTTGTTGTCATTGGTGCCGGCGTGGGTGTTCCCAGTCCACTCCTGAGCGATGTGATAGGCAATACGATCCATCGTCAGATCGCCACCGTAGTGCGAGGCCATCATGCGAATCGAGGCGACCACGCAGTACATGGTCCCGTGGGCATACTTGTTACTGTCCGTGCAAGGCGGCACCGTGCAGGGTGCCACGGCATCCCAGCCATCCTCCGTATCGTCCGTGGCTGGATTACCCTCAGGGCAGCCGTCGAGACAGAGCAAGCGCGAGTCCTTGTTCTGACGAACGGGCGTGATGCCGAGGACGGTCTCGGCCTGCGCGCTGACCTCCTCGGGGAAGACGACAATGCCAATTTCGATCGGCCCCAGCCACGTGCCTTCTTCACCGTGACCGCCCAACGGCTTGACGCGCCAGTGGTAAGTCCCCTCCGCCAGCGGCGTGGGTGGTTGGTAGTAGGTCTCAGAGATGGTGGTGTCGTAGAGAGGGCTGCCGAAGTCAAGGTCATCATCAAGTTGGAGGCGGTAGCCCGTGGCGCCCGGCGCGGGGTTCCAACTGACGGAGAAGCCCTCAGTCTCTACGATGGCCCCATCCTCAGGAGTGAAGAAGGTCGGCAGCGGCACAGGATTGGCCTGCCCCGGCGTCAGTTGCTCGGCGTGGTAGAGGGCAAAGGCATGCGGGCCCACCGCCCCCGCACCCCCGGGATAGCGACCCAGCGATTCATTCGGTTCGAGGATATCCTCGTCCGATGTATCGCCGAAGCCGCTTTCAAAGGTATCGAACCAGTCCGGCTGCCAGATTCCGGCGGCCGTAGCGTTGACCGCGTCCTCCCCCGGTTCGACGGTCCACGCCACGAAGTCAGCGATGGTTTCGGCGCTGTGGGTGCTGCTGGTGTAGAGGGCCACTTGATCGCCACCATCCTCGAGACTATGGGCCAGAGCAGCACCTGTGTAGAGCACGGCCTTGCCATCTCTGAAGT
>CAZKHH010000168.1:0-1991 GCA_964552485.1 uncultured Dehalococcoidales bacterium
GAAGTCGAGCAGGACCGCCAGCACGGTGAGAGCAAGCAGCAATGAGGCGAAAGCGGATCCGTCCGGTGCCACCGGATACAGGACCCGCGGAATCAACCCCACCACACCCAGCACGGCTGCAAACAGAAGGTAGAGCACCAGCCGTATCTCGATCGGTTCCGCCCAGCTCAGAGGCATGCCGAACATGAGTGTCCCGCTCGGCCCTCGTCTGTACAGCACGAACACGATGGCGCCTATACCGAATGGCAGGCCGGCGGCAACTATCAGAAAGGTCGGACTCAATAGCTGGGCGAGTTCGTTCATTGCTTCACATGCAGCGAGTAGGCTGAGGAGTTGCGTGCAGACACAGCATATCAGGTCGTCACGTCTTGAAACACGGCCTTTGCTGCCGCAGGTCAGCCATCCACTCTCTACACCTATACAACGCACAAACGTGCAGGAAGGTTGCCACGGATAGCCATCTGCACTGAATGAGAAACGTGCGCTGCCAGAGAACGTTCGAGCGCCATAGCTACGCGGCACCCGGCGACTGACGGTTTCCACACGTGAGTTTGATTGACAGTGATATAGGCCCGACGTATAATCCCAAAGGGTCCATGCGGGTGAAATTGCGCCTCGAACAGTTGAACGAGCTCAAGCAGCAGTTACCATTCGAGGTCGTACTGGACCAACCACGGGACGTGAAAGGGTTTCTGGAGATACTCGGGCACAACATGCCCTGGAACGAAACGAGCTACAGCAGGTTTGGCGATCCGATGAAGAGGCCGAACCGTGTTGCGTTCTCTGTTGATGCGAGCGACGACGGGTACATCTGCGATGTCCATCCAGCGTTCGCCTGTTACGTTTCGAACATTCTCGACCGGAAGCGCCGCCGGGACTAGCACCCGCAGGGAATCATGGGCCGTTAGCTCAGCTGGCAGAGCACCTGACTTTTAATCAGGGTGTCAAGGGTTCGAATCCCTTACGGCCTACTTTCCTCCTCTTTTCAAAGCTAAATCAGCAGGTTATGTCTGCTTACGGTCGGTATCAAATAATTCTGTGACACTCTGATTCGTTATCGACCGTAGAAACCAGCCGATGGTGCTCCTTTGCCCGGAAAGGAGTAGCGCCATGACCACTCCCCCACTCTCGCTGGAGAAGCTCGCTCAAGGATTCTTACTCTGTAAGGAGGTCGAGGGCCGTAGCCCCAAAACCGTCTCCTGGTATCACGACAACCTCATGCGCTTCTGTCGCTTCATGCACGCGACAGGCTCGGAACGGACCGTCGGTGATATCGGAGTTGACGAGGCGCGTGCGTTCGTGAGACACCTTCAGACCGATGTAACCCGCTGGCAGGAGAGCACTCGGATCAAGGATTCGCAGCCTCTTTCCGCCCTTACCGTCCGCGGGTATGTGCGTGCACTGAAGGCCTTCTGGGGTTGGATGGAGGAAGAAGGCCATATCGAGACCAATCCGATGCTCAGACTGAAGCAACCCAAGGCACCACACAAGATAGTTCAGACGTTCAGCAAAGAACAGATCGCGGCCATGATCAGCTGTCTCGACCTCGAATGGCCCAACGACTATCGCATGTACACCATACTGCTTCTCTTCCTTGATACCGGACTGCGTCTATCGGAACTCGCGAACCTACAGCTGGAGGATGTCGATCTCGTCCAGTCTCAGTTGCGCGTGATGGGCAAAGGAGCAAAGGAACGCATAGTTCCGTTCGGCACGCAGACACGACGGACACTTCACGGCTACATTCAGGCGTTTCGTTTTCCACCGTTGACGAGGTACGAACACTATCTCTTTCTGACCGAAGCCGGTTCGCCGTTCAAGGCAAGCGCCATAAAGACGTGCATACGGCGTCTCGCACCACAGGCGGGCATCACAGGCGTGCGTTGCTCCGCCCACACCTTCAGGCACAGGGGGAGGTGAAACGGATTCTACATGACAAGTGCAGGTCGAAGGAATACGGGGTGTGACGCCGGGGTGTTCCGCGGACGTTG
>CAZKHH010000169.1:0-1951 GCA_964552485.1 uncultured Dehalococcoidales bacterium
AACTCCACCTCGACCCCATCGAGGCCGGACACGTTGTACAACCAGCCGTGCGGAGTGATCCGCGTGCCCCAGCCATAGAACCACCGGTTCCGGACGGTCCGGCTCGACTCGATGTCCTGAATCCGGTACCGCTTGTGAATAAGCGGCGTCCCGAAGCGCAGGTCAAGCACTTCGTCAGTGATGGTCACGGTCAATCGCGAGTAGGTAAGCATCGCCACGACAATCACGAGCAGCAATACCACCGAAGACCAGTGTCCGCCCGATTCCAATGCGCTGCCTGTGAGTATCAGGAGCACCACCAGGAACAGAATCAGCAGTCCCCAGCCCGTCTGTGTATTGCGGTATCGTTCCAAAGGACACCTCCAATCAACTATGTCGCCCGGTCACACGTGAGCCGTGTGCGTTGTTCATTCTGCACGTCTATTGTGGCTGACATGATATGCAAGTCAAGAGATGGCGAGAGGAGAATATGGCGGCATACGGTAGTATGCCATGGGTTGTGCGGCGACGGGAGGATGTCTTCAGACGCCCTGGCGGCCACAATTCGTTGTGGCCTGCATCGCAGGGCAGCTACCTGAACAGCTTCCCACACCAGCTTTGAAACCCAAGAGATGAGTAAGGTGTCCCCGAGAATCCGTGGCTCCACATCCCTCGGTCACCCAGCACCCCTGCCAACTCATGGCGGTGGTGCCACTGCAGCACATGGCGTAACGCCTGGTGGTGCTGCCTCGCTGCGACCCATACAGGCCGCGCAACCCGGGCAAGTCCGTCAGGGTGCGGTAGAGACCCTGAGGGCAAAGCTCACAGGCGGCGGGCCTATTCCTTCTTCACAGCCTCATAGGCAAGGATGACAGTATCGCTGAAGCTGTCGTCGACCTGGTATTTTTCCTTCGCACCGGTCGACGCATTAGTGCGCTCTCGCGTCGCCTTGTAGGTGCCGGAGACATCGGCCATTATCTCTATCACGGCCTTCTTGCCGTCGATTATGCGAAGCTCCAGCGAATCCTCGTAGTTGACGTTTATGTCCTCTACCTTCTTCGTCTTGCTCGCTACACGCAGCAGCAGGTTCAGGAAGGTGGGGAGCGACTCCATGTACGTTCCACCGCTGCCATGGGTGGTGAGAGACGTGTTTCCCTCACCTTCCATGACGAAGGGAGCTGCGGTGTTGATATCCTGTCCCTGCGGATTGAACCACGTGCTCCTGCCGTCGAAGTCCCACGCCAGCTCACCCTCCTCCGTCCGGGTCAGCTCCCACGTCCCGTCCTTCGGTATGATGCGGTTAAGAATTATGTCCGGTATCTCATGGTCCATGCTCAGTGACGTCCGCGTTACCTCCCACTCCCCAACGAGAGGCCAGAGCGCATCATAGTCACGCATCGATATGACATCGTTGTCGATGGTCTTGCCCCACATCTGCCCGTGCCTGAGCTCAAACTGCGTCCGGGCGTCCGCCATAGGGACAAGCGTGGTGTCCTGGGGATTGAACGTATCGACGTAGTAGAGCTGGTCGCCGACAACCACCTCTACCCAGGCGTGCCCGCCGGATTCCACTCTATCCGGCAGGCGGTATGTTGCATTGCCCCCAACCGCCCTTACGGGATACCCGGCCGCGATGAGCAGGCTCCCGAAAAGATTGGCGAAGTCCTCGCACATCCCGGTCGGGTCATTCATCATCTCCTCGCCGGTCTTCGGTCTCTGCAGGCGCGACCTGTTCTGTCCTTTCATCGTCAGGCCCTGCACCCGCAGCTTGAGGCCGGCGGTATCAACGACGAAGCTGCCACCGGATACGGCCTGCTTGATATTGCCGGCGGTGGGAGTGAGATACTTGTGAGCCACGCCGATGAAGGCGGGCTGTGAAAGCATGCTGACTATCCCGATGCCCGCCCCGGTGAGCGCCATGAGGCCGACAACGACACAGACCGCGATATAGCTGAAATGTGACACCTGCGCG
>CAZKHH010000170.1:0-1907 GCA_964552485.1 uncultured Dehalococcoidales bacterium
CACGGGCACGTGCAACGTGCCCCTACACCGAAATGGGACCACATCAACGGCACGCTGGGCGGGGCAACGAAATGCGGGACATGACCTCATTTTGACCGGCGGTGATGCGGGGTGGGGCGGGAAATGGGGATCGTGTCCCATGTATTTCGGGCGTCGGCAAATAAGGTGTGTCTTCCGAATTTGTCTTGTTCTGTCGCGGCGTGGTTTCCGTCCAGAACCGGGGTCGTTCGTGAACGACCCCTACCAAATAGATAACAGCACACGGCGCACGGTGGCACGGCCGGCGGGCCTGTTATCAACCCTGTGGCGGGCAGGCATGGGAGCCTGCCCCTACCGCACCCATCACATCCCCATCCACCAGCGGAGGGCGGGGATGGGTATCGCAGGGACGCCACATGTGGCGTCCCTGCCGTACTGCCACCTCATCTTCTCGCGTGAATGGACGGGGTCAAGGCCGTAGCGGCATTCCGACAAGCGCGGAAGAAAGCCCCCGCGTATGCCTATCCAACCAGCACACTTCGCAACGGCTGCAGCCTGGCATCGCCGCCGATAAGCGTCAGCATATTCCTGCGTACCTGCTGAGCCATGTCCGCAAGGTCAATGCCTTTCACGATGGCGAGCGCCTGCAGCACCGTCTTCACGAGGTCAGGCATCGCCGGTTCGCCGAATACCCATTGCGGTCCACCGGGGTTGTCGGTCTCGGTCAGAAGAAGCTCCATCGGAACAGCGGCCGCTATCTGTTGATTCGATTCGGAAGCAAGCAGCTCACACCCGAAGGTGAAGTAGCAGCCACGCTCCACCAGGCGACGCAATGGCTCCGGCGGCCCCGAGTACCAGTGGATGATGGCGCGCCTCGTCTCGTACTGTTCGAGGAGTTCGACCACTTCGTTTTCCGCACCGGACGTGTGCACATTCACTATCTTGTCCTGCCGCTTCGCGGCGTCGAGGAAGAACTCGAACACACGCTCCTGCGAATCGTAGAGCGAAGGGTCCCGCACGTTGCGGAAGTCCAGCCCGACCTCACCGAACATCGGACTTCCTTCGAGCGACTCCTCGAGGTCGTCCAGCCGGGTCACGAAATGATGTGCGTTCCACGGATGTATTCCCAGCGTAGCCAGCACGCAGGAAGAACGCTCCTGTATCTGCAGCGCACGTTCATACGCCTCCGGCGCCATCGCCACCGCAAGGGTTGCGATCCTGTCTTCCTCTATCTGACCGAGCACCGGGCCCAGCCACGTATCGGGATATTCATCCAGGTGTGCATGGGCGTCCACGAGGGCTGGAAGCATCTCATCTGTAGCCATGCGGCCTATTCTGCCGGCGGCGGGCCATGCGGTCAAACGCACCGCTGTACTGCAACTCCGGCGGCATATCTCCGGCAGTACCAGGGCCGGACAACAGAAGGCTGTGGCACAATTGCCGAAAAGTTGCCGGAGGTCCCGCATGGAACTCAGAAGCGATGCGCTGCGCAAGAACGCACCGGAAGCCCTTCCTCTCTATCTCTCAGGGGCGATAACGGGTGAGGATTACGGCAAGCCACTTGTACTCGTCCACTCTACCTTCGGGCAGTCGCACCCGGGAAGCTATCACCTCGACCGCCTTGTGAAGCAGGCTGTGCTGGGTGTACACGAGTCCGGCGGCGCCGCACTGAACTTCACGACGACCGACCTCTGCGACGGGGTCGCCACCGGTCACGATGGCATGAACTATATCCTCGCCTCGCGCGACTACATCGCCGGCATCATCGAGGCATACGTGAAAGGCCACGCCTTCGACGCCGCCGTGCTCTGCGCGAGCTGCGACAAGGCGCTTCCGGCGGCGCTCATGGCCACCGCCCGACTCAAGGACGACGTTCCGGTCGTGGTCGTGCCCGGCGGTTCCGGCGGCATCGGCAGTTGCTACCTGTT
>CAZKHH010000171.1:0-1902 GCA_964552485.1 uncultured Dehalococcoidales bacterium
CATGTTCGTTGTGTTTCCCGCATTCTCTCTGCTTCTCATGACGCTGTTCATCCTAGGGGCATCCCTGGCGTTGCCGTATTTCGTGGTCAACGGATTGGCTGCGGCATTCCTGCTGGCTGTTCTGCTGACGGTCATCTCCATGGTCATCGCGAGCATTTTCTCTATCGAGGATGAACCTGCGATATATCAGCGGGCGCTGAGGAGGATAGGTGAGAGACAGGCACGAAAAGAGGATGCGGACAAGCCGGGGATTATCTTCCTCGAAATAGATGGGCTCGGTGAGAAAGTGCTCAGGGAAGCAATGGAGCGGGGCAAGGCGCCACACCTGAAGCGATGGTTGGATAGCGGCAGCCACACGCTTATCGGCTGGGAGTCCGACCTCTCATCGCAGACCAGCGCGGCGCAGGCGGGAATACTGCACGGCAATAACTTCGATATACCTGCGTTCAGGTGGTACGACAAGAAGAAGAAACGGGTGGTTGTGTCCAGTTCGACCCGGGATGTCGCGGAGCTTGAAAAGAAGGTTTCTGACGGGAATGGACTGATGAGCAATGGCGGCGCCGCCCGTGGCTCTCTCTTTTCGGGCGACGCGAGCAACGTGGTATTGACGGCGAGCCGCGTCTTCGATGTGACGTCTGCAGACCTGGGCCCGTACTATCTCAACCCCTTCGGCCTTGTCAGGAGCCTGTGGCTCATGGTGTGGGACATCGTCCTGGAAAAGAAGGCGGCCTGGATGCAATGGCTCAGGAACGAGCAGCCCCGCATCAACCGGGGGGGCACGTACTTCGTCCTGAGAGCACTGATGGCGGTGCTCGTGAGAGACTTCTGCCTCGCAACCCTGCGGAGTGATATGTACTCCGGGATTCCCTACGCGTACGCGACGCTCGGCGGATACGACGAGGTCGCTCACCACTCCGGCATTCGGAGATCTGATGCGCTGGAGATCGTCAGGAAGCTGGACAGGGAAGTCGCGAAGCTGGAAATGACGGCCTCGTATGCCTTGAGAAGGTACCACTTCGTCGTCCTGTCAGACCATGGCCAGAGCCAGGGTCGCACGTTTGCGGATCGCTACGGAGAGACTCTCGAGGACCTGGTGAGCCGGCTTCTGAATGACGAGGACACTGAGTACGGTGTAACCGGCTATGAGACGAAACATGAAAGCGCTTACTACATCAACGCTGCGTTTGGCTATTCAAAGGTTGCCGCATCCGGGGTGGGCGACCGTGTCAGCGGTGCGCTGGGCCGCTGGCAGCAGGTAAGGGTGGGGCCGGGAGTGGAAGAGGATGTAGTGGTGCTTGCTTCGGGCAACCTGGGACTGATCTCCTTTGTCTTCGCCGACCGAAGGCTGACACTGGAGGACATAACGCTTTCATTCCCGGCAGTGCTGACCGGCCTGGCAGACCATCCTGGTATAGGGTTCGTCATGGTCCGTTCGCGGGAGAGAGGCCCCGTGGTCTTTGGAAAGACGGGGCTCATGTATCTCGAGAGCGGCGAGGTTGCCGGTGAGAATCCGCTTGTGGATTACGGTCCTCACGCCGCATCACTGTTGCTGCGGCAGGACGGATTCTCCAACGCTCCGGATATCCTCGTTGTCAGCACCTACTGGCCCGATTCCGATGAGGTGGCCGCGTTCGAGAATCTCGTGGGGAGTCACGGAGGTATCGGTGGTGAGCAGTCGCGGCCGTTCATACTCTATCCGTCGGAATTGGAATTGGGGAGAGACAGGATTGTGGGTGCCGAGGAGGTCTACAAGGTCTTCAAGCGCTGGGTCGCGGATATCCCGTGAAGGCGATTCCGGCTGCTGGTCACACGCAATGTACTACACGAACAATTCCGGTTCTGCCCTCCTGGTCAGACCTTCCTCCAGTTCGCGCTTGTGATACAGGTACTGCGGGTCGTCAT
>CAZKHH010000172.1:0-1888 GCA_964552485.1 uncultured Dehalococcoidales bacterium
GTGGTAGAGCAGGGGACTCATAAGCCCTTGGTCATTGGTTCGAATCCAATCGCTGCCACCACTTCTTTTGCTCCAGTTTTCTTCGTGCCAGTGCCCTAATCGGCCTCTCGGTTGTCGGGTTACCCAAGCGTTTGGTCCCGCTGCAGGTGGAGTGAGACGGCTCCTATGCCGCGCTGCGAAAATCGTTACTCCGAAGGTGTCGCGACACCGGCAGTCAATCGCTCGTGATGGGCAGGGATGGCTTTCGCACCATCAGCGCGGCAGGAATGGCGATCGCCATGAGGACCGCACAGGTGGTGAAGGCGCTCATGTATGAGCCCGTCAGGTCGTACGCCAGTCCGGAGAACAGCGGCCCCGTTGCCGTGCCCGTGCTGTTTAGCAGGTTCAAAGAGCCGAATACGGTCCCGTAGAAGAGCAGGCCGAAGTTGATGCTCGACATCATCGACAGTGTGGGAAGCCATGCGCCAACGCCAAAGCCAAGCAGGAGTGCGTAGCACCACACGAGTATTGTTGATGAGCCTTCGCTCACGGCCATCAGGAAAAGCGTGCCCGCCAGTTGCAGTGCAATGCCGATGGCGCAGACTCGATTGGCGGCAATCCTGTCGCACATCCAGCCGAAGAGGATCTTGCCGGCGGCGCTGCCGAACCCTACCAGGCCGACGGCGGTCGCAGCGGTCGCGATGGGAAAACCGGCGTCTCCAAGGTAGGAGGAGGATGCCTGGAATACGCTCATGTTCGCGAAATTGGAGAATGAGATAGCGACCGCAATCATCCAGAATGCTGAAGTGCGCGTGGATTGTCTCAGCGAAAGCCCTGTTGCTTCCTGCTTCTTCCTTCCAGCTTCCTCCGGGCGCGCCGCCGGTCCGCTCACGCCATCGGGGTTGAGTCCCATCTCAGCCGGCCTGGTACGTATCACTCCCAGGGAGAGCGGAACAACGATGGCTACTACAAGGACGGCCATTGAGAGGTAGGCCATCCTCCAGTCGAACTGCGCGAGTATGAAGCCCACAAAAGGTGCCATGACTACTCCGCCGGCTCCGATTCCGGCTGCCATCAACCCAAGTGCCATGCCCCGCTTGCGTTTGAACCAGTTGGCGATGACTGCGCTGCAGGGCACGGGACCCATTCCGGCCGCGCCGGTGCCGACCACTATATAGCCGAGATAAAACATCCACAGGTCGCTTGCGCGGCTCAGGAGCAGCAACCCGAGTCCCATCGTCACTGCCCCGATTGGCATCACCGGGCGGGCGCCATAGCGGTCCACGAGTCGTCCGACCACAGGCGAGGCGAAGCCTACAAGGAGGTAGAAGAACGTGAAGCCCGCCATGACCTGGCTGCGCCCCCAGCCCAGAGAGTCCTCCAGAGGTCGGACGAAAAGGCTGAATACTGAGACGGCGCAGCCATTGAACAAGGTCAGGAACAGGAACGTGACGGCCACCAGGTAGTAGCCGTAGAAAATCCGAGGTCTTTGCCCAACCGCCATCAGAGCATGCTTCCCGCAGCACAACGAGTTGTGCATTCTAGCACGGGCGAGAATCTGCAGATGACGAGGCGATTCGAACCGTGGTCAGGTCTGGCACGTGGGGCAGAAACAGGCCCCGCGCTTTCGGACCATGATGCGCTCGATGGACGCACCGCACCTGAGGCATCGTGCGCCCTTCTTGTGAGCTACATTAAATGCGTCATGCGCCGAGCCACGCTCGCCGCTCGGAAGTCGGTAGGTGTTGATGCTCGCACCCTGGCGCATGATGGCTTGCTCAAGCACGTAACGCATCGCTTCCCACAGGGCCACAACCTGCGTATGAGTCAGCTCGTGTGCCGGTGTAAGAGGATGTATTCCCGCGCGGTGAAGTGCTTCATCTGCGTACATGTTCCCGATGCCTGCGAG
>CAZKHH010000173.1:0-1878 GCA_964552485.1 uncultured Dehalococcoidales bacterium
TATCATGAAACCCAGGCCGGAAAGCGTGGCTGCGAGCATCTCCACGGCGATGATCGTTCTCCACGCCCTGGCCAGTCCCAGTTTGAAGCCGGTGATGATATATGGAGCAGCCGAGGGCAGGTGCACCCGCGTCCAGATGCGACCTGCGTCCGCTCCCGCACAACGGGCCGCCCACAGAAGGTGCGGATCGACCGCCCGGATGCCCGAGCACGTATTGAAGGCAACTGGAAAGAAACCTGCTATGGCTCCCACGGTGATTATCGTCGGGTCGCCGAAGCCTACCCACACGAGAAAGATGGGGGCCCAGGCGATACCGGGAACCGGCATGGCGAATGTGAACAGGGGGTCGAGGAACCGAAAGGCACGACCGTTCGAGCCCATCAGAATGCCCGTAGCAATCCCGGCCACAGTGGCCAGTCCGAGTGCGATGACCAGCCGATACAGACTGGCAGCGATGTGACTCACAAGGCGCGGCACCCTCTGTTCACCCGACTGTGTCAAAAGCTCCACAAGTGTGGCCGCTATCTCAGAAGGCCGCGACACCAGCACGGGGTTGACCAGGCCCGACCTTGAAGCAATTTCCCAGAGCACAAGGACCACAGCAATGGGAAGGAGAAACCGGCCGACCGAACGGATGCGCGAGAAGGCTACCAGCATAAGCAGTTACTCAGGCCCCCTACGCCATCTCGTTCCGGAGCTCGATGGCCTGCTCGACGTAGCTTGTGTCCCACACCAACTCAGGTGTCTCCGCTATCTTATTCTGCTCCAGAAGGAACTCGGCTGTTTCGTAGATGCTGTTGATGATTTGTTCATCGAACTGGATGCTGAAGTCTATCCTCTCGAACACCCGCTGGAACGCTTCCGGATCGATGGTGATGCCCTTCTTCGCCGCAGCGTCGGCGGCTATCTGTGCCGCACGCGCCGGCTCGTTCTGTATCAGTTCCGCCTTCTCCAGATGGGCTGCCAGGAATCGCACCACTTCTTCCGGATGGTCCCCGGCAAACTGCCTTGTGGTATGGATGGAGGCAGGTACCAGCGCCACATCACCATAGGTCCTCAAGACCCTGCCGATTCCTCGTGCTTCGGCTATGGCAGGTGTGGGCTCCCACGCCGTGAAGGCTTCGATCTGCCCGCTTCCAAGGGCTGCAATCATGTCCTCAATCTTGAGATTGACGTACTGGAAATCTTCCCATGCGTACCCTTCCTGTGCGTAGAAACGCCTCAGGACACCTTCTGCTCCGGTTCCGAACCTGGTTGCGACCGTCTTTCCGCGCAGGTCATCCCAGCTCTCATACGGTGCATCATTCCGCACAATGGTGCTGTAGCGGTTGCCTCTCTGCACAGTACCGATGATGAGCGCGTCATCAGGGAGGGCATTGAACAGCGCAATGGTCTTGCTGTCCGCGCCGCAGTTTATGTCGACGTTGCCGGCCACGAGAGCCTCGTTCCCCTCACCACCTGAACTGAACAGGGTGTGGTCGACCTCGACGCCGTACGTATCCCATATGGAACTCTCGCCAAACAGTACGAACTCACCAGGGTAGAACTGGCCACCATATCGTACCTCCGAAAGCCCGGTTGAACCGGCACTGTCTGAAGGCGTGCAGGCGGACAGCGCGAGGACCGCCAGAAGCGCTACAGCCAGAAACCTGAGAAAACCCACCCTGCGTTTCATAGTGCCCTCCACGTATCGGGTATTGTTTGCAGACTAGGGTAAGACTGTACGCAAGTCAAACCCCGGACTTAATCCAGGCTTCGGAACTGCGAATGCATTGGCGCTGTGCGCGTCGATTATCGACAATCAGCATGTTAGAATGTCGACATATGACAGGGAGCAGGGAATCTGTTTCAACAAGCGTACTTCCACTGGACCAGATC
>CAZKHH010000174.1:0-1866 GCA_964552485.1 uncultured Dehalococcoidales bacterium
CCGGGTGGACCCTTCCGAGGAACACGTCCGTGGCCGTAGCAGCCTTGTCGCTCCCCTGTATTGGCGGGCGTGCCACCTCGGAACCGGTCGCTACGATGACTGCATCGGGCTTTGCCGTCTCTATCACCTTCTGAGTGACCTCGCGGCCCATTGTCACCTGGACGCCCATGTGTGAGAGTTCCCGGACGAGCCAGTCCTTGTATGCCCTGAGGTCGTCCTTGAACCCGGCGACCGTAGCCTCTTTCAAGTGGCCGCCAAGCTGGTCGCTCTTCTCGTAGAGCAGCACCTCGTGACCCCTGAGTGCTGCGACCCTCGCCGCTTCCATTCCGGCGGGCCCTCCGCCCGCAACGAGCACCTTCTTGCGCCGGAGCGGCGGAGTGAGGACGTTGCTCTCGAAGCCCGTCTCAGCGTTCACCGTGCATTCCATTGCGAACCCGTCGAACAGCCGCCCGATGCATTTCTCGTTGCAGCGGATGCAGGGACGTATCCGCTCACGCTCGCCGCGCGTGAGTTTGTTGGCGTACTCGGGGTCGACAAGCAGATTGCGTCCGATTGCGATGAAATCCGCCTTGCCCGACTCGAGCGCCGCTTCCGCCAGCTCGGGAGTGATGCTTCCAACAGCTATTACGGGCAGATCGACCTCGTCCTTTACGCCTTTGGCGAGGTCAATCAGTTCTCCGTGTGGACCGTACATGGAACCTATTCCGAACGGGCTTGTGGTCCTGATGTTCAGAAGGCATTCGTACATCCCAACAGTGATGCTCAATGCATCGACGTTCAGTTGCTGCAGTTTCTTTGCGTACCGACGCGCCTCCTCAAGCCCGATGCCACCTTCGACATAGTCGTCGGCGTTCATCCTGACAATCATGGGATAGTCTTCTCCACACACTTGCCGCGTACGTTCGATTATCTCTTTAAGAAACTGGAAGCGCTTCTCTTCGTCGCCACCGTATTTATCCGTCCGCTTATTTGTGTGAGGGGAGAGAAACTCGCTTATGAGATAGCCGTGGGCTGCGTGTATCTCCACGCAGTCGAAACCGGCCGTCTTTGCACGTCTTGCGGCCCGGGCAAATGACTCCACCATCTCGGCCACTTCCTGTTGAGACATGTCAACCGGTTCGCCTCCCGAAACGGGACACGCTATCGCGGATGGAGCGACAACAGACGTGCCTGTTACCGACTTTGAGGTCTGCCTGCCCGCGTGGTAGAGCTGAATCGCCGCTTTGGCGCCCCATTCCTTAATGGAGTCTGCGAGATAGTTGAGACCCGGGATGCACTTGTCGTTGTGGATGCCTATCTGCTGATAGAAACCCTTGCCGTTGTCATGGACATAGCTGGCCTCGACAATTACCATGGCCGCTCCGCCCTTCGCGGCAGACGAATAGTGGTCGATGACCCGTTTGTTCACTATTCCTTCTGTATCGGCATAGTTGCGCACCATGGGCGGCATAACGATGCGGTTTCTCAGCCGCAGTCCGCCAATGGTTCCTTCGCTGAGCACTCTTGAAAACTGTCCGTTCACACTCACCTCCCGACTCGTTGCGCCCTTCTCAGCGCTGCATTGTGAATAGATATGGTAATCTCTGGTTGGCGTTGTGGCTTAACAGGAATCAGATGCACGATGCTGCCTGGTAAGACGGCGTATGGGCCGATTCAAGTCTGAAAATACCTGTACGCAGAAGACAGCCCTATGTGTGGAACACGATCTGGCGTGTCGCACCTCCTCCCAACAACCACCTGTGTTAATGCCTGCAGGCTAGCAATGGCTACAGCGACTGTCAAATACCGGACGGCCTGGTTCATTCAGCAGTCGACTGCAGAAGGCGCTGCTCCCGGGCGGCTAGTGTAGTGCGTCCTAAATAGCGT
>CAZKHH010000175.1:0-1865 GCA_964552485.1 uncultured Dehalococcoidales bacterium
CCCGGTCGTTCACGCTCGCTCCGTCATGCTTTCAGACGAGACCATCGGCGCCATCGCACGCATCGACCTCGTTGAGCAGCGAGGCTCAACGGTCATCCCCGTCGACTACAAACACGGCAGCGCGCCTGAGTTACCGGAACGGGCGTGGGAACCAGAACGGGTACAACTATGCCTTCAAGGGCTCATCTTGCGGTCCAACGGCTATCCGTGCACCGAAGGCATGCTCTACTTCGTTCCGTCAAAGGAACGTGTACGCGTTCCCTTTGACCAGCCACTTGTGCGTCGCACAACGGAGCTTGTGCAAAACCTACGCGAGATGGCGGGATCCGGACGCATGCCCCCACCACTCGTGGACAGTCCGAAGTGTCCGAGATGTTCGCTTGTCGGCATCTGTCTGCCCGACGAGGTGAACGTGCTGTCGCGCGTGCGCGGCACAGCCCGAGGGGATGCAGTCCGTCGGATGGTACCAGCACGCGATGATGCATTACCACTGTACATACAGACCCAGGGAGCGATAGTTGGCAAGTCGGGAGATGTACTGGTAGTCAGGACAAGGGGTGAGTTACTTCATAAGGTGCGCCTGATGGAGATTTCCCACGTAGCTGTCTTCGGAAATGCACAAGTCACCAGTCAGGCACTTCGCGAACTGTGTGACCGTGGCATTCCTGTATGTCACTTCACGTACGGAGGTTGGTTCTGTGGCATCACCACCGGGATGGCACACAAGAACGTAGAGCTTCGATGCCGTCAGTACTCGATCTCAATGGCGGATGACGCCTCTCTCTCTATCGCCCGACAGTTCGTCTTTGGCAAGACCAAGAACTGTCGAACACTGCTCCGCAGGAACCACGTTGAGCCACCAGCCACTGTTCTTGTAGAACTGAACCGGCTCGCTGACAATGCGTGCGCGGCCGAGTCCATCAGCACCTTGCTTGGTATCGAAGGGGCAGCCGCCCGTTGCTATTTCTCCGCGTTCAAAGGGATGCTCAAGACAGACGCCGTCGCCTTTGACTTCAAGGGGAGGAATCGCCGGCCACCTCGGGATCCCGTCAACGCTCTGCTGTCTCTGCTCTATGCCATGCTCATCAAGCAGGCGATGATTGCGGTCTTCGCAGTCGGGTTCGACCCATTCTTGGGGTTCTACCACCATCCCAAATACGGCATGCCAGCGCTCGCGCTCGACCTGGCGGAGGAGTTTCGCCCCCTGATAGGCGACTCAGTGTGCATCAGCCTCATCAACAATCGCGCGCTGTCGGACAGCGATTTCATCGCCAGGACAGGGGCCGTCGCGCTGACTCAGGCAGGTCGGCGCAAGGTTCTCGAGGCATACGAACAACGGCTGGACACGCTGATCACGCACCCTCTCTTTGGCTACAGTATCAGTTACCGGCGTGTCATGGAGGTCCAAGCGAGGTTGCTCGCTCGACACGTGCTCGGAGAACTCCCTTCATATCCCGTGTTCAGGACTCGATGACAATGAGGAACCGCTATTTCGTATGCTATGACGTGGCGGACGCCAAACGCCTGCACCAGACATTCAAGAAGATGAATGGCTTCGGCGATCCAGTGCAATACTCCGTGTTCGTCTGCGACTTGTCTCCAAAAGAGAGGATTCTGCTGGTTGAGGCACTGACCGATATTCTGAACCTCGGGGAGGACCGCGTCATGATTATCGACGCCGGACCTGCCAAAGGCCGCGGTGAACAGTGCTTCGAGGTGTTAGGAAAGGCATCTGTGCCCGGGGGCAGAAATGCAGTGATAGTGTAAGGCGCATTAAGCGACAACGGCTGCGAGAGGCTGGGCCGTGAACGGCTCCCTCGCCACTGCTCGCAGCGGCACACGAATGGATTGGCCAACCGAGGGCG
>CAZKHH010000176.1:0-1808 GCA_964552485.1 uncultured Dehalococcoidales bacterium
ACCCCCGGGCTTGCAGAGACCGCGAAGGAGCTTGGGCTTCCTATTGGATCACTGGATGAGCTTCAGGAATCTGTTCAGGCTGGCCATATCAAGTATGACGTGCTTCTCTCAGTTCTATTCTGGAAGAAAGTGCCGAACAATCTCATTGACGCGGCAAATTTGGGCGCCTTCAACATGCACCCTGGTCCCTTACCGGAATTCGCCGGAGCACGAGGGTACAACTACGCACTGTATGAAGGCGTGGCGGAATACGGTGCCACGTTGCATTGGATGACCGATGTCTTCGATGCTGGTCCTATCGTGGAGAAGGCCACTTTCCCTGTTCGAAACGCAGATACCGCTCTGTCACTTTACCAGCGGACAATGCGCGAAGGTATTGCATTGGTTGGGGGGTTCTTGAAGTCGACGTTGTCCGGAATGCCGATACCGCGAGTGGCTCAGGACTCACCTCCCCAAAGTGCCACAAGGGAGCAGCTACAAGAACTGTCCAAAGTCTCAAGTGCGGACAGTCCCGAGGAGATAGCGTTGAAGGCGCGGAGTTTTTGGTTCCCGCCATTCCCAGGTGCTTCCATCGTGCTCGGTGGCAAGAGATTCACGCTGGTAGAAGAGACGATCCTTGACCAGATGGCCGATTATCTCCATAGCCGTATCATTGACGGGGATGACGAACTTTGAAGCTGCTTGCCCAAGCGGAACTGTCTGCTTCGGCATACGGACACGCGGGAAAGACGTGTCAACTTTCTTCTGTAGAATTCGGCTGACCTCTTCGGTTGTGTGATGTCCTTCTCCTTCCCCGGGTGGGGTCGAGGGCCGGAGCGCCGAAGGCGCGGGAGGCCACGTACCATCCCACCGCGAGGGTGGCGGGAGTCGGAACCGGAGCGGCGCCGGCGAGGTTGGAGCGTCAGCGGCGTCCCGAAGGTTCAAGCGCAGGTCGGCTCCCGCCCATGCACCTCCCTGATGTACGCAGGGCGCGAAAGCCTATGAGCTTCCGCGCCCTATGCATGGAGCCGGCGGGAGTCGAACATGCGAATACCACACGGGCCGTGACGGAGGATATCCGCGTCGTTACGGGAAGAAGTGCGGTTCTTCGTGACGGCGTGTGCGATGGGGTGTGCTATGGAAACGACATAAAACCGCTCCGGGCCACTGGCTCAACCTGAGAAAACCACCATCGGAGGCCCGCTGAGGAGGGGGAGGCTTTGGTGCCCTGAACCCCGGCACCGAGCCCCACGGCACGCTCCTCACCACATGCACGAACAGCACGCCTGCCAGCCGCCGGGGTCAGGGCCTGACGATAAGGTCACGGTGCGTGGTTGCCATGGCGCCGAACACGCCGGTCGCGCCCTCGAGGCCTGGCGACGCCTCCTCGAGCCGAACCCGTTGCGCGCCCACAACGTGCTCAGCCCAGGCCGCGTAGGCGGTGTCGTAAGCCATAAAGACCAGCCGGGCGGGAATGCTGTCCCAAGCCAACAGGTCTGCGCTGTCGCGGCATTCCGCCCGCAGCTCGAGACGTGCGTTGCCCGCGCCGCCGCCACCGACCCAACGGGCGCCGGTCAGCTCGCTCTCGATGATCTCGGTGCTGCACCGGGAGTCGAGCGAAAGGACGAGGGCTTCGTACCGAGCGGCACCGGTGCTCGCGGCCCATACGAGACCGAACCCCGAGGCCGACACACGTTTCGCCGCCGCCGGCTCTTCGAGCAACGGATACGCCGGCACGACGGCGCCGCCAGTGGCCGACCCCCCATCGGGGAACCGGACCGCCAGTTCCACGCGCTGTCCATACGTCTTCACCGTAGCCACATCCTCGC
>CAZKHH010000177.1:0-1801 GCA_964552485.1 uncultured Dehalococcoidales bacterium
ATGTCTGAGTACCGACGGGAGCAGTCTCCTATTCGAGACTTTCCTTGATGAGATATTAGGCGGCCGGTGTATCGACGTCAACACCCCTTCCTATAGTGCTGCAGGTTGGCACCCCTGAATGTGATAGACCACACCGCCCTGCAACCCTGGCGCACTCTCCTCGGGGTTTGTGCGAATAGAGCATGATGTCGCCGGAATCAAGATAGAACGTCGAACTCTGCCCGAACCCTGCAATCCTAGCGCTGCATAAGCTCGCTGGATGCATCCCATACGCTCTTCCGCGCAGCTTCCATTGTGGACAAGACGAAGTCTGCATCGGCACCGCATGCCCCGGCGAGCGCGCGAACCATCTCGGCCTCTTTGGGCGGGCAACCGGGAACGTAGGCGGCGGCCTCCGGGTAGTCTTCCGCGCACATGCCAAGTGCTACCACCTTGCCGTCGGCTTCGATAACCCTGGCGTCGCCGATAACCACGGTGAGGCCCTGGATCTGTTCGGCGTAGCCCGCCTGCTTGATGAACGTCAGGGCACTGACGAGCTCGTTGGTACAGCCGCTGCAGGCTGATTCTCCCCGCACTATCGCGACCTCCGGAAAGCGCGAGCGGAAGACCTCGAAGCCGGTCGTGAACACCTGCCGGTGCTCTTCGAGCGGCTCACCTGCGAGCTCGATTGCATCGAGGGAGGCCCGCTTGCCCTCGTGCTCGCCCATGTACTGAAGATGCATAATCTGGGAAGGGTCGATTGTCATCAGGGAGGCGCCTACGATGTCGACATAGAGCGCGTCGCTTCCCGCGATGATAAGGCCCATCTCCCTCGCATCGTCCGGGTACTGCCCCATACCTTCGGTACCCACCGTCGCATCGATGATCGCGTAACTCGGCCGAACTACACTGCAGAGGTCTACGATCGCCATATCGAGGCCCAGCCGGTGGCTCTGTCTCTTCTCCGCACCAGGCATTACGCCTTTCATGTTCTTCAGGGAGAGCGACGCATAGGTGCGGGTGGCGGCTTTAAGCACGGGTACGCTGATAATGACGTCGCTTTCCATCGCTGTCTTCGCGATTCGAATCGTGTCCATCACCAGTGCATTCGGCACCTTCACGTCTTCTGAGGCATCAGCGTTCAGATTACGCAGCTCAACACCGAGCTTGCGGGCAGCTTCCGTCACGCCCGATGCGTCGAACGCTTCCTGTGTGCTGAATCCGGGAAGGTCCCATCCCGCGATGGCGCCGTCGCCGATGACCACCGATGCGGGGTTGCGTTCAAGCACAAGCTTCGTGACCGCCTCCACAACATCGCCGTCCGTCACGCATCCGCTGTGGCGAGGCATCGGCTTGCCCTGGTTCGGCTTGATAAGAACCCTGCTGTTACTCCTGATGAGCTCATCGAAGCCGCCGGCGAGTCGAACCGCTTCACGAACGGCAGCCTCCACGTCTCCGCCACGAACCTTGCTGATCGACACTCGATTAGTCATAGCGCTGCCTTTCTCACTTGACGACGCATTATTCTGGTTGACAAGTCACCGTAACAGCGTCTGCCCGGGGTGTCAACGACGCTATGCATGATAAATCACGGGTTCTGTGCCTGCCTCAAGGACTACCTGGCACAGCGAGAGGACCTCTGAAACGGGTAGGCTGTGGTGGCGCGTTCACAGATTGAAGCTAGAGCCGTCTCTCGGCTATACTTACGCCTGCGCCAGCGTAGCTCAGAGGCAGAGCAGCGGTTTCGTAAACCGCCGGTCGTCGGTTCGATTCCGACCGCTGGCTCCATCCGTAAGTCTGACGGGACCCCTCATTGGAATCT
>CAZKHH010000178.1:0-1698 GCA_964552485.1 uncultured Dehalococcoidales bacterium
CGCCCACCGATTCAATGAGGCCCTCGGGGACACTTTCGGCATCGAGCCTCCACCGCAGCTTGATTCCTCCGACCCCGCCGACAGGAAGGCCGCTATACGCAGCGAGTGGCAGCAGCTTATGGAGCATCAGGACATGCTCTATGGCTTCTTCGTTCAGCCACGGGTCACGGTCGACGACATCACCTGGTTCCTGCACAATACCGACGAGACGCAGCATGTCCTGATCCAGCACCAGATGACCGATTACCTCATCGCTACTGCAACGGTCCGACCAGTATTACAGGAGACTGCGCGGGAAGCACTCGATGCAATTCGTCGTATCTTCAAGCCTTTGTGCAACAAGGCCGCTTCGAAACTTGCCAGACGCAACGCGCCGGAAGCGGCCAACCCTGACGCCGAAACCAGGCTGGAAGCGGAAGCAGATGTCAATTCGGCCTTCATGCAGGCTCTCCGAGAATACGACGCATTCTATCCTCAACAGCCGGCTACCTATCTCCCGCTGGGCCGCGTCGGGCGTATGACTGACTCGGGCTCCGACAGCGATGATCCGAGTTATCTCGATGTTCCGACACGTTTCATGCCCTTCAATGGTTTCATCAAGAAGCGCATGGAACAATTGGTCAAAGACGGCGGGCTCTCATCGACAACACAAGAGCCTGTGTGGTCAGTCAGTGAAAAGTTCGACGAGACGGTCGACGCGGCATCGTTCGCCAGGTGGGACGAACAAGAACACAGCGATTGGGCTTCGGGTGTGCGTAGACGCCGCGGCAGTCTCATGGATCTACTCGGCGTACCGGTATCTCGCCTCACTACCCTCGACATCAATGGCGAACCCGTCGAGTGTCTGGACATACGAATGCTGGCAGAAGCTCTGGGAACGACGCCCGCAGCCATCCGGAAACGAGCACAACGCGGACAGCTACAGCTGATCAAACACCACAACCGCCACTACTACCCGGCTAATCGACTCTATGAGGCGTTATACATGTTCACAACCAACACCCGCTGGGCCGAATTACTGGGTGTAGGCCGAAATACCATCAGCCGCTGGAAGTCGGAGGCACCCAACGAGCAGGGTGCCAGGGACATGGTCGCCTACCTCGTGGAACGCGCCGAAAACCAGGATTGACACGTTCTTCGACGGACCCTGAGGGCAGCACGAACCTCGCCCGGCGATTCTGGCTCCCTTAACGTAAGGCTCTTCGCTATCAGTAAACATCGAGCATACGGCCTCACCCTGCTCTCTCTTTGATATTTCATCGAACATTTGTTCGTCGTGCATTATGTCCATATTGTCGATGGTTGCGTATTCATTAACGCTCTTCTGAACACAGAGGAGCGAAAGGGGCGCAACCATGAACGAGACCAATGTCGTACAAAACACTACAGCCGCTGATGGACGCGTCAGACCGAAGCTCAAACCCCTCTGTAGCGATTTCCTCGGCTATCTTACAGACTACCGAGGAGCCTCAGAAGCGACCATCGACGCCTACGCACGAGACCTCGACAAACTCTGTACGTTTCCGAAGGAGCATCGTCTCCCCACGGCAGTCGACGAGGTTACTTCTCGGCACATTCAAGCCTTCGCAGTCTCGATGAGTGACCTCGCACCGGCCACCATTCGCCGGGCCCTGCATGCGGCCTCCAGCTTCTTCAGATACTTAATTCGCATCGGCTACCGGGACACGAACCCGATTG
>CAZKHH010000179.1:0-1656 GCA_964552485.1 uncultured Dehalococcoidales bacterium
GGCAGGATATGCTCGATATCCAGATGCGAGAGCCGTTCGATGCTGTCCTTCATCTGGCTCATGCTTCCCCCGATGAAATCCATCCTGCCGATGCTGCCAGGAAACACCACGTCGCCGCTGACGAGGACTTTTGAGTCGCGCAGATAGAGGCAGGTACAGCCCGGCGAGTGCCCCGGAGCTACGATAACGTCGGCGTTAAGCCGGACGCCGGAACCCGGGTCGAACGGGCCCTCGTTCAGCAGCAGCGACGGTTCCACAGAAGGGACAGCCGCAGCAAATGAACCGTAGAAACCTCTTCCCGGCCCTTTCAGGAACTCGTATTCCTTTTGGGACATGGCAACCTGAGCACCGGTGCGCCTGACGGCCTCATCAACAGCCTGGTAATGGTCCGGATGCGAATGAGTCGCGAACACCAGGCCGACATCTTCGAGCTTCAGACCGTCGCCCTGCATGGCTTCGGCCAGGGAATCGAGCGGGTTTCTACCCGACTCGCCCATGGTCATACCGGGGTCCACGAGAATATGGGGATGGTCGCCTCCGAGCGCGTCCGCCAGGACGACCGAGTTGCAATTGAGACTCTGGCCCACCCAGAGATAGAAGTGGACTCCGTCCACGACCTTTAGCGCCTTGTGCGTCATCCGGGACCTCCAATCATCGGCGCACCTGGAGCGGTGGCCATAAGAGAATTGAACGTGCCCAATTGTAGGAGATAACGCAGGACGTGTCGAACGTGGCGGCGTCAGACAGCGCACAGGCGCCGGGAAGACGGGGAGACGGTCTGTTGATTCCAGTTTCGCACGTGGTACACTAGCAAAAAGACACACCAGGTGTGAGCGAAGGAGCAGCGATGGCCAAGGTATTTATTGTTGACGAGCAACCGATGTACCGGCAGGGTATCCGCACCTCGCTTGCCCGTATGCCCGACGTGGAGATCGCGGGAGAGGCCGACCTCGCCGATGCGGCCCTCTCCAGCATTGAGACCGTAATGCCCGACGTGGTAATCATGGGAGCGGACAGCGCATTCAGTGAATGCCTGCGCATCTGCCGTGCAATCAAGCAGAGAGTGCCTGCGGTGGCAATCATCATCCTCTCAGGAGACGGCAAACAGGACGAGCAGGTGTTTCAGGCTATCAAGGCGCAGGCGTCCGCATATCACGGTCGCAGTGTCGGGGCGGACGAGCTGTCCCGCAGCATCCAGACATGCGCCCGGGGAGAGCATCCGATCAACGAGATGCTGGTCACCAGGCCCAGGGTAGCGGAACAGATATTGCAGCAATTCCATGAGCTGTCACGCGAGAAGGAGACGGCGAGCTTCATGTCTCCGCTCACGCCCAAGGAGATGGAGGTCCTTCACTACATGGCGGAGGGCTATCTCAACAAGCAGATAGCGGACAAGCTCGAGGTTACCGAGCAGACCATCAAGAACCACATCACCTCGATTCTGCGCAAGCTGAATGCCAACGCCCGGACCCAGGCGGTGGTTATCGCCATCAGGAAGGGGCTCGTTGTGCTGAGCAAGGAATAGGACGAGCCGGGAGTTCGCACGCTATTGAGGGAGGGCTGTGAGCCCTCCCTTTTCTGTCCCGGCCATTTGCTGTGCGCAGGGCGCACACGGGCGGGCACGGGGGCACGGTATCTACAACGAAACCGCCCACC
>CAZKHH010000180.1:0-1501 GCA_964552485.1 uncultured Dehalococcoidales bacterium
GCGACCGAGACAGCCGTGCCGGCGTGCCCGGCGACGAAGGCGTCATGCTCGCTCTCCACCGGGTCGGGAAAGCCGGAGAGCCCGCCCTCCTGGCGAAGGGTATGGAAGCGGTCGGCCCTGCCGGTGAGCAGCTTATGCGTGTAGCTCTGATGCCCCACATCCCAGACGATGCGGTCGGTCGGCGAGCTGAACACCCGGTGCAGCGCGATCGTCAGTTCCACCGCCCCCAGGTTGGAGGCGAGGTGCCCGCCCGTCCGCGTCACCGTGTCGACAAGCCGCTCGCGGATGTCACAGCAAAGTTCCTGCAGCGCATCCGTGTCGATCGACGCGAGATCATCAGTGTGGGGGAAGCTCTTGAGCACCAGTCAATTGTACCGCACTGCCTGACTACTGCCGAATGTGTGGCACACGTGCACGTGCTGCAGCCGCCGTTAATTAGAAGAAAGCGAGCCGCGACTTCGCGGCTCGCTTTCTGTTATGCGCTGCTGGAGAGAACTAATTGCAGAGGAGCGACTTCCCGAAGCTGTTGTTGTCCTCGTCGAGTTCTGTGTTCGTATTCTCAGTGTCTATCTGAACCTGCACCGGCAGCATCATGGAGAATATACACGAGAAGTTGTGAGTAAATGCTCTCTCCACGCTGTCGCCGGCAGCGATGGACGGCACACTGGCATCAGTTGCGACAAGGTCGCCCATGATGTACAACTCGGCTGTGCACGGAGATGAAGCCAGGGACCCCTTATTCTCTATGCGATAGTGGATCTTGTCGGCTTTCTCCCAGATACTAGTCACTGTAAGGTCCGGCCGAAGAAGCGTCAGGTCGGGGATTATGGGCTTGAAGATAAAGCAGGTCCACGTCGCCGCAGATGTGTTGTTGGATTCATTACTCTCGTCGACCAGCCCGTCTTTGTCTACCTGGACAAGCAGGTTGTCCGAACTGCCCGAGCACGCATACGTATAGCTGCTGAAGCTCTCCGTTCGGGATGCGCCGGCCGCGAGTGCATTCACGCCGTCAGTGGCCACTTCCTCACCATCGACAAACAGTCGCGAGTTGGAAGGCCCGGCATCGGCAGTACCTTGATTCTTGATAATGTATTTGACGGTACCCTCATCGCGTGTGATCGAGGTGACTACCAGGTCAGGCGTGTCCTCTTCTTCCGGAGCAGTCTCCGAGACCACTACCAGCGCGCTTGCTGATACAGTGCCGCCTTCGTTCTCCGCCGTAAGGGTGTACGTCGTGTCGGCATCCGGAGAGACCGTTGTAGTGCCTGAGGCGGCGACGTCACCAATGCCGTTGTCTATATTGACCGAAGCAGCGCCCGAGACATCCCACGCAAGCTCCGATGAATCGCCAACGGCGATGCTGTCCGGACTGGCGGTGAATGAACCGATGACAGGGGCCTCTACCGGCTCTGGTTCTGGCTCTTCCTGTTCCGGCTCCGGCTCCTCAGCGGCGGCTACAGCGATGGTGGTGCTTGCCTCAGTCGACCAGTTCCCGTTGTTA